>JAHDEV010000219.1 GCA_020628615.1 Dokdonia sp. | reverse complement strand
TTATGAAAAAAACGCTACTTGCAGGAATGATGGCTCTAAGCCTTATAGCTTGTAAAAACGACGCTACCACAGAAACAACTAGCACAGCAGACACCTCTCTGGCATTTAACAATGTGCTAGATAACTATTATGAAGACGGCCTAAAGCTTAACCCGCTTAATGCGACAATGTCTGGTGATAATAGGTATAATGATAAATTTCCAGATGCATTATCTCAATCTCATAAGGATGCAGTAAAAACTTATTATACATCTTACCGCGACTCTATACAGCAGTTTAACGACAGTGATCTTACAGACACAGAGAAGATGAGTAAGGAGGTATTGCTCTGGGATATTGCCATCAATCTAGAGGGTATGGAGTTTAAAAAAGACCTCACGCCTATAGACCAGATGTGGTCACCACATCTTATGTTTGGCCAGCTTGCAAGTGGAGCGAGTGCGCAACCTTTTAACACTGTAGAAGATTACCGCAACTGGCAACAACGCGTAGATGAGTACCTAGTGTGGCTCAACAGCTCAGAAACAAATATGCGCAAGGGTATGACAGAAGGATATGTACTTCCTAAATCACTTATTAAGAAAATCATCCCGCAAATGGATGCTATGACAGAGCCTACCATAGAGAACCACCTTTTTTATAAGCCTGTCGCAAATTTTCCTGATGGAATTACCGAAGAAGACCAGAATATCATACGCACAGATTATAAAAATATGATAGAAGGTAAAGTAATCCCTGCTTATGCAAAGATGCGTGACTTCTTACAAAATGAATATCTAGCGGCTGGGCGCGATAGCTCTGGTTATAGTGATTTACCACAAGGAAGTGAGTATTATGACTATGCCATAAAATTATATACCACTACTACAATGAGCGCAGACGAGATACACCAGCTTGGACTTAGTGAGGTGGCTCGTATACGCAAGGAGATGGAAAAAGTAAAGGAGCAAGTAGGTTTTAAAGGAGATCTTAAAGCATTTTTTGACGATGTACGTACTAACAAAAAGCTAATGCCGTACAGTACTCCAGAAGAGATTATTGCAAACTTTAATGCAATGCACGAGACTATAAAGCCACAGGTAGACCAGCTCTTTAGCCTACAGCCTAAAACAGCTTTTGAAGTAAGACAGACAGAAGCTTTCCGTGAGAAATCTGCAAGTGCAGAGTATAACCCAGGATCGCTAGATGGTACTCGACCAGGTATTTTCTACACGCCTATACCAGACGCAACTACCTATAATGTATACTCAGACGAGTCTTTATTTTTACACGAGGCTATACCAGGTCACCACTTCCAAGTGTCACTTACGCAAGAAAGCGAGACACTACCACAGTTTAGAAAAACTTTATGGTACAGTGCTTATGGCGAGGGCTGGGCATTATATACAGAGTCGCTTGGTAAAGAGTTAGGACTTTATACAGACCCATACCAATACTTTGGAACACTAGGAGCCGAAATGCACCGAGCAGTTAGGCTTGTAGTAGATACAGGAATCCACACCAAAGGATGGAGCCGTGAGAAAGCAATCGCATATTGCCTAGAAAATGAAGCCGAAAGTGAAGCAGGTATTACATCAGAAATTGAGCGCTATATGGCAAATCCAGGACAAGCGCTTTCTTATAAAATAGGCCAACTTAAGATTAGAGAACTTAGAGAAAAAGCAACTCAAGAGCTAGGTGATAAATTTGACATACGAGATTTTCACAAAGAGGTGCTTGAGACAGGATGTATTCCTCTGGCACTACTTGAGGAAAAAATTAATGGTTGGATAGAAGAAAGTAAATAATACCGTTTTCACGCAAGTGAAGTTTATACTAAGCTTGCCGAAGTGCGAAAGCAAAACATTATGAATAAAAAAATAGTATTACTAGGCTCAGGAGAACTAGGAAAGGAATTTGTAATAGCTGCACAACGACTAGGTCAGACCGTAATTGCTGTAGATAGTTATGATAATGCCCCTGCTATGCAAGTAGCAGATGGTCGCGAAGTGATCAATATGCTTGATGGAGAGGCGCTAGATAAACTAGTAGAGAAGCATAAGCCAGACTACATCGTTCCAGAAATAGAGGCCATACGCACCGAGCGTTTTTATGAATATGAGAAGCAAGGATACACTGTGATCCCAAGTGCAAAAGCTGCAAACTTCACAATGAATCGCAAGTCTATACGTGATCTTGCTGCAAAAGACCTTGGCTTAAAAACTGCAAATTATCGCTATGCAACCTCTGCTCAAGAGCTACAAAAAGCGGTGAAGGAAGTAGGGATTCCTTGTGTGGTAAAACCCCTAATGTCTTCTAGCGGAAAAGGACAATCTACTATCAAAACACCAGACGACATACAACGAGCGTGGGACTACTCTCAAGAAGGCTCTCGTGGTGATGTTGCAGAGGTGATTGTAGAAGCTTTTGTAAACTTTAATTATGAGATCACACTACTTACTGTAACGCAGAGAGATGGTGAGACACTATTTTGCCCACCTGTAGGTCACCGTCAAGAACGTGGTGATTATCAAGAAAGTTGGCAACCCGCTACTATGGAAGATGCCCATCTTAAAACCGCTCAAGAAATGGC
>JAHDEV010000218.1 GCA_020628615.1 Dokdonia sp. | reverse complement strand
GAAAGTGGGCAGAGCTTAAAAAATGGCAAGACGAGCACGATTACGGTAAAGCGTAGTCATTATAAACAAAGCTTTTTTTAAAGCGCAAAAAAAGAGCCACTTCAAAGTTGAAGTGGCTCTTTATATTTTACTATGTTAAAATTTAAATTATGGAGATATAGATAAAATCTACTCTACAATAATTTTTGAAACATACTGCTCACCATCTACTGTCATAGCCTTTATAAGATAGATGCCAGAGGCTAGATTTACATTAAAAAATTTATCATTGACTTCATTATCTCGAAGCATAAGCCTTCCAGAAACGTCAAAGATTTCAATCTGTCCTATAGATTTGTCTATATTAATTGTAAATCGCCCATTGCTTGGGTTTGGATAGACAGATAACGCATTACTTTCTACATCAGCGACTCCTAGCATTTCTTGGTTTATATAAAGCCTTGAACTTTCTATATTTTCACTTGATCTCCCCGTAATTGCTATATCCTGTGTTCCGTCACCATTTACGTCTGCAAAATCTAAAGAACCCTCTCTTACTGCTAGTATATTAGAATCTACAAATGGGGTATAAATCCCTAAACCATCATTAAGGTAAAAACTATAAATAATAGCATTGTCTTCGTCAACTCCGGTTATAAAAATATCTTGATCTTGATCGTTATCAATATCTTCAAAAACAACATTTCCACTACCTACATTTATAAATGATTGAGTAGAGGCCGTATATTCACCCATCCCATTATTTATATATAAGGTAGTAGATGGCTCCTGCAAGCCATTTACTAATGATAAACCAGATATGATAATGTCAAGGTCATTATCACTATCAATGTCAGCTACTGACACAGAAGAAGATATAGATCCAGTTAGAGAATTTGAAGACTCAATAAAAGTGCCATCCCCGTTATTAAAATATAACTCAGACACTCTATTATTACTATTACCGCTTCCTGTAATGAGTACATCATTATCTGTATCATTATCTGCATCAAAAATGGCAATATCACCTAAAAATATATCTTCAAAAATAGTTGAGAATTCTGTAAATGTGGCGTTTCCGGTATTGAAATAAACATTAGTCTCAGCTTGTGCACCAGTAAAACCTATTAATACAACATCTAAAAGACCATCGTTATTTAAATCTCCTAACTCAACTTTAGAACCTGAGACACCTTCAAATTGCACCTGACTTTGAACAGTAAAAACGCCACTCCCATCATTGAGATATAACTCTGTTCTTCTTGCCATACTAGTAGTTCTTCCCGTAACAATTAAATCTAGATCATTGTCATTATCAATATCACCAAAAGATAGATCTCCAGATGACAGCCCTTCTATATTTGATGCTTGGTCTAAGGTGTAATTTCCTTCTCCATCATTGATATAAAGATTTGCGACGTTTATAAAGTCTACATTTCTACCCATTATGAGTAAGTCAATGTCTGAGTCATTATCAACATCTGCAAATTCTAAGGATGAAATGGTAAAGTTTTCGAAATCTGCCTGTGAAACATCTGCTAGTTCATAGACATCTTGTGCAAGTAAATTTATAGCTGTTACAAGCATTAATAGTAAAGTAATTCGTTTTTTGATCATTCTGTTTAATTATGTGATTAGTATGATCAAAAATAATAAAACCACTTCCATAAAAAAGCCCTCAAAACGTTATGTTCTGAGGGCTTTTTCATTTTTAAAATATTTATTACTCTAGTGTGGCATCTAGGGTAACCTCTGCTTTCATAAGCTTAGATAGTGGGCACACTTCTTTTGCCTTAGTTGCTATTTTTTCAAATTCTTCGGTTGAGATATTTGGAACCTTACCTTTTGTGGTGAGGTGAATTTTTGTAATCTCCCCATCTTCAAAAGTTACGTCTGCACTTGTATCTAGAGCATCTGCTACGTAGTCTTCTTCATTGAGTAAAAAACTAAGTTGCATTGTATAACATCCAGAATGTGCTGCTCCTATAAGTTCCTCTGGATTTGTACCCACTCCGTCTTCAAATCGAGTTCCAAAGGCATATTGTGCTTTATCTAGTACCGTACTTTCGGTAGAGATTGTTCCTTTTCCTTCTTTTCCGCTTCCTTCCCAGTGTGCACTGGCGTTTCTTGTAAATTTCATTGTCTTTTTTGTTTAAAGATATGCGTATTCCGCTTTCGCGAAAGCGGTATTAACACCTTATAACAGTACGTTTAACAAAGATTTACAACACAAAAATTATCCCGCTCCCTGAGCAAAAATTACAATCACGCCTATAATGATTATAGCGGCCAGTATGGCAAAAAATATTTTCCAGAAAGAATACGGTCGTTTACCAGAAAGCGCACCCGTCTCGCCATTTACAAAAAAGTTATACTCCTTGCCATTGTAACGGTAAGAACTCACATAAACGGGTAATAAGATGTGCTTAAAGGTTTCCTCTGCCAGCTTCATATCTATAGAGGTTACTCGCTGCGTGTCGCCCCCTATATCTCCAGCGGCCCAGCTTGTGGCGATTTGCTTTGCCGTCTCACGTGACTTGGTATGACCATCTTTGAGAGGAATGGTATACTTTTCTGTCACAAAACCAGATAAGAATCCGCTATTGAAGG
>JAHDEV010000217.1 GCA_020628615.1 Dokdonia sp. | reverse complement strand
TATTATCCTAATCAAGATGAAAGTTATGTAGATAGTTTTAAGCCACAGGCGCAAGAAATTGTGCTCGATAAGATTTTACAAGACGAAGCAGGTGAAGGTCTTCTGGTTTTAGAAAACTTTGAAGAAACCATACGCAGAGCAAAACTTACAGACGATACCGACATTTACAAGGAGGCCGTAACTCTTGCAAAAGCATCTTCTTCTGGGGTAGTAGGTACTTTTAAAGTAATGGGACGCGCCTTGCAAAACATAAACTGGATAGAGCTTGCCCTTGCGCTTGCCACGATTTTTATTATTTATGGCTTTAAACGCATAACAACCGTTGTACCTAGTACGCTTGTCGCTCTGCTCGTAGTATCTGGAGTAGCATATGTTGCACCTTTTGAATACCGAGCAATTCAAGAAATCCCAAGTGGGTTTCCCGTACCTAAGCTTTCTATTATAACAGATTTTAAGTTTAGCATCATATCTCCATATATACTCACGGCACTGTCGCTTTCGTTTCTTGGAGCAATAGATTCGCTGCTTACCTCTGTGGTGGCAGATAATATGACGAAGACTAGACATAAGCCTAACAAAGAACTTATAGGTCAAGGTATAGGAAACACCATCGCTTCCTTCTTTGGCGGAATTCCTGGAGCAGGGGCAACCATAAGGACGGTAGTAAATATTAACTCTGGTGGTAAAACCAAATTATCAGGAATGATTGCTGGTGTATTACTCCTTTTTATACTCCTAGCCCTAGGCCCTATCGCTTCACAAATACCGGCAGCAGTACTTGCAGGTATACTTATTACCGTAGGTATAGGAGTGATGGATTACAAAGGTCTTAAAGCCATCCCTAACCTTCCTAAGGATTTAAAGATGGGACCTATTAAACTAAGTTCTGAGGTGATTATAATGCTTGTGGTGCTTGTGCTATCTGTAGTGTGGGACCTAGTGGCTGCAGTAGGAATTGGCCTTGTGTTATCGTGTCTTATGTTTATGAAAAAGATGGGTGACTTCACCGCTAGACAGTCTAAAGTTTTTGACCTACGCGCCGCCGAAAAGAATAAAGTATTATGGAGTGACGAACTTATTTTTCCAGATCATCTCAAGGAGGAGGTATTTATAAAGCACCTTCGTGGGCCGTTATTCTTTGGGTATACGAGTGACTTTTCTGCACTTACTAAGCAAATTCCTGCAACAGCATCAGATGTTATCTTGCGTATGGGGCGTGTTCCTTATGTAGATCAGTCTGGTGTATATGCGATAGAAGACACGATTCTCCAACTTAACCAAGGCGGAATTAATGTGCATATTGTAGGCCTTAGAAAACAGCCTAAGTATATGCTAGAACGTATTAAAATCATCCCTGAGTTAATACCAGAAACAGAGGTTTATGACACTTTTGAAGAGTGCATCAATTCTCTTAACACTCAGGTAAAAGACAGATATTAAATAGATGATGTGGGGTGTAATTACGCTTTCGCGAAAGCGTAACTATCAACATTACTAAATACTAGAAGAGTCGTCTGTTTCAGTCGGCTCTTTTTCTTTATCTGGGTTATAGATATCCTCGTCTTTGGCAGTTTTTATAATTGCCGGAAGTAATGCAGGAGCAAGTGGCTGTACGATAGGATATAAAATAGACTCTTCTTTATTATCATCACCTATGAGACTTATCTGGCGGTCTGCTGCATCTATAAACATAAGAACCACACTTAGTAAAAAGGCAAATTTTATAACCGCAAATGCAGCGCCTAGTAGCTTATTTACAATACCTAGCATTGCAAAATTTGCAACTTTAGTAAGCAGTTTTCCTGCGAGCGAGACAACCAAAACAATAATTACAAATGTTATTGCAAATGAGGTAAGCTTTATAATTTGCTCTCCCCACGCCGTTTTCTCAACAAGCCAGTCTGCCACATAATATGAGAAATGTATGGCTCCGTAAATACCTGCAATAAGGCCTACCAGTGAGGCAAGCTCTACAAAAAAGCCTTTACGTATCCCTTGTACTAAACCTAGAATCAAAATGATCCCAAAAACGATGTCTATTGTGTTCATATGGCTAAGATAAGTTTTTTACAGATTAATGAATTTTGATATTGTGCAAGTAGCTCACCTACGCATTGTATCTTTGTTATCTTACACTTGATGGATGTCTTAACTTGTAAGACCCATCTATATTTTCGTAATAAAATAGGATCACAACTGCGGGACTAAACTCCCGATGATGCACATTTATGGCAAGAGACGAGCAACTTAAAGAGAGATATGAAGCGGTAGTACAAAAACTAGCCGACCGCTTTGCAGAGGGAGATACGGGAGCGATGGATCTAGACAGCATTATATATCTCATAGGTATACAAGAGCTAGGGCAACTAGATAAAACCTTTAAGAAGGATGAAAAGATGAACTTGATGCATATAGCCATATGCCGTTTACTAGAACCTTTTGGGTACTACCAGTACGATTATGATGATCCAGATGGATGGCCACATTACAAAGTACTAGAAGCCTTACCACCACTTAAAGCTGGTGAGCAACAAATACTTATGAAGGATGCCATCGTGCAGTACTTTTTAGAAAAAGGACTTATTTCTTAAAT
>JAHDEV010000030.1 GCA_020628615.1 Dokdonia sp. | reverse complement strand
GGAGGGAAAGTCTCAAGTTCTATCTCATCAAAAACATCATACCTCGTTGCTGGTGAAAAAATGGGACCTAGCAAACTAGAAAAAGCTCAAAAACTAGGAATTACTATTATTTCTGAAATAGAATTATTAGCTTTAACTAATGCTTAGAGAGAACTTTACCGGATATAGGCTACATAGATCTATCAGTATTCTGTTAGGATTTATGATGATGCTTACGCCTGTTTTCTTTGACCAAAATGCAATATTTTACTTGACTCCTTTCGGGTCATTATTCTTATTTATATACGTTTTTAAAGCAACAGGTAAGTTCAGTATTTCCTTTTTAATATTTTTAGCAGCAACGCTACTATCAGAGTATTTGTTCTTAACAGATTATGAGAAAAATATAACACTCACGTGCCTGTCATCTATTATAGGGTATGCGGCACTCTTATTTATAATGAAACCTGTATTAAAAAAACGAGTTACTGCCTTTTCAAAGCATAATCTTGTAGAGCTCATTGTGGGGTTTATAACACTTAGCTTTGTACTGCTATACATTGTTTATCTAGTAATGCCGTTTATACCAGAAACGAGCCTCTTCTTACTTACAGTGGTGGTTTTTGGAATTACAATGAGTGTGTGCTTTATAATACCTAATTACAATCTTCACCCAGACAATGTAGGTCTTATTATGATAGGGGGGAGTTATATAGCTGGTACTGTATTTGGCTTCATATACTACTTTCTTTATAACGAAATTCCTATGCTCATAATGGCCACATTTATGATGGTATTTATGAAAGTAACCTTAGCCACTTATATAACTAGATTTAAGCGAATTGAAAAAGAAAGTACATATCAAGAGTATATGTAGGTTATATATCTAGTACCAAGCTAGAACTTTCTAGATTATTTTTATCATCTAGGTAAAAATCTATTCTTCCTAGATTGATACCTCCCCAGCCCACTTGATTTATAAGCACAAACTTTCCGGATTTGTTCTGTGCGATAGTTGGCTTTTTTAAGAAGGTATGTGTGTGTCCACCTATAATAAGATCTATTCCTTCTGTCTTTCTGGCGAGTGCTACGTCTGAGATAATGTCTTTGCTGCGATACTCATAGCCCAGATGAGAAAGACAGATAACAATGTCACAACGTTCTTCTTGTCTGAGTGTATTTGCAGTATCTGTAGCTATCTCGATGGGATCGAGATATTTTGTTTCTTTAAACATATTTTTATTAACTAGGCCATTAAGTTCTATCCCTAGACCAAAAACACCTATACGTATCCCATCTTTTACAAAAACTTTATATGGCTTTGTGAGGCCATCCATTATGGTGTTTGAGAAGTCATAATTTGCTGTAAGAAGTTCAAAAGAGGCATTAGGCATTTGTGCGGCTAGCCCACCTATGCCATTGTCAAAATCGTGATTACCTATGGTAGCGGCATCATACCCCATCATAGACATAAGTTTAAACTCAAGCTCACCTCCATAAAAATTAAAGTAAGGAGTGCCCTGAAAGATATCACCGGCATCAAGAAGTAGTGTGTTTGGGTTTTCTTTACGTACGGCCGTGATAACACCCATTCTTCTGGCAGCACCACCTAGATTTGCATATTTTGGGTCGTTAGACGGGAAGGGCTCTACGTGACTATGCACATCGTTAGTGTGTAAGATGGTGATGTGCTTTTTTTGCTTTCGCGAAAGCGTATCTACACTCATACCCATTGTTAATCCTCCTAGTCCTACAAGACTTGTTGCTGCTGCGGTTTGTTTTATAAAGGTTCTACGTATCATTTGCTATCTCTTGTAAATCTGTTATCTCTTACGGGTGCGATGGTGTCATACTTTTTAAAATAATCGATGAGCACATTTCTTATTTTGTAATCTAGCGGAAGCGTGCTTACAGGGTTTTCAAAAAAGGTCATACGGTCACCACCATTTTTGAGGTAGTCGCTAGTTGCGATAAAATAAGTCTCATTATCATCAATATCTTGACCTTGTACTTGTGTTTTTAAAAGTTCACCTGTGGCCGAAAGTCGTACCTCCATACCTGCGATGGGGTGTGCACTTCCACCCTTTAAGTATTCAAATAGAGACCTCATTTGCTTGCCACTAAGTTCTACGACAACCACTTCGTTTTCAAAAGGCATTAACTCGTAAGCCGTTCTGGTAGTGATGTTTCCTTTATTAAGAGCAGAGCGTATACCACCATAATTGAGTAACACTGCGTTAAAGGGGTACCCGGTTCTTTTTTGAAATATAGGATTTGCCATTTCATAAACAGCATCTGCCATCATATTGCCTACTGCTGTGTTGAGCTTGCCATCCTTTTTTGTGTACGATGCGGGTGCAATGGCTAGCACACTATCCATTTCTGCCTGTATAGCTTCCTTATAGGGTAGTATGGCTTGAGTTATCTCCTCACTCGTTGGGCTATTTTGATTTACAGGGATAATTTCACCTTTTATGCGCTCTGGAGCGTAGTGAGATTCTTCCTTACAAGAGATTGCTGTTGTATATATAACAATCGCATAGATGATAGTTAAAAGCGTGGTTCTCCTCATAAATTATGGCGTAAGTAGCAGTAAATTTTATCTACATTTGTTCAAAAGTAAAGTTATATGTTTTTAACCGGATTAAAAGCAAAATCCATCATTAAACAAATAGATAAAGCACAACAAGCACGCAATTATAAGGCGAGTACAACTGCTGTATCTAGCGTTGCCATTTTACAAGATGTAGATAAGCCTTTTGATACAAATCACCTCACAAAGTTGTGCAAAGCTATGGGGGTAAAAACTAAAGATGTAACAATACTTGAGTATGTCAAAACCTTGACAAAAGAGCAACGTGAGCAACCGCAGTTATTTTCAGACAAGCAAGTAGGGTGGAAAGGAGTTTTTAAAACAAAATCGCTTAAAGATTTTAGTGCAACCCCTTTTGATATTTTAATAAGCTACTACACGCCAGAAAATTTATCACTTAAGGCAATGACGGCACTCTGTGCTGCAAAGTTTAAAGTAGGGATTGACCCAGCTATGGAAACTTATAATGATCTTACGATACACGTAGCTACAGATCAAGAAGTTGTTTTTACAAAAGAATTAGAAAAGTATTTAAAAATTTTAAAAGTTATAAATTAATGCAGGAGTTAAGGGGTACAGGTGTTGCTCTCGTTACACCATTTAATGAAGATTTGTCTATAGACTATAATGGACTTACTAAGCTAGTGGAATATTGTATTTCTGGCGGTGTAAATTATCTCGTAGCGCTAGGTACCACGGCAGAGAGTGCTACATTATCTAGTGAAGAGAAGCAGGCGGTGGTTGCTCATATTATTAAAGTGGCAGACCGTCGCTTACCTATCGTGCTAGGTGTGGGGGGCAATCATACTGCCGCAGTTGTAGCAGAACTTGAAAATGGTAAGTACGATGGTATAAGCGCTATATTATCGGTATCTCCGGCTTATAATAAACCTACTCAAGAAGGGATTTATCAGCACTTTGCGGCTGTAGCAGCAGCGAGCCCATTGCCAGTAGTGCTTTATAATGTGCCGGGTAGAACTTCTAGTAATATGTTGCCAGAAACTACGGCGAGACTTGCTAGAGATTTTGATAATATCATTGCCATAAAAGAGGCTACTGGTGATATGTCACAGGTACTTGAATTAATACACAAAACCCCAGATGATTTTATGGTAATCTCTGGAGATGATACACTTTCTTTATCATTAGTTTCGGCTGGTGGTAGTGGTGTGATATCTGTAATAGGGCAAGGTATTCCAGAAGTTTTTACAGAGATTATTAATGATGGTTTAAATGACGCTTTCGCGAAAGCGTATAAAGAACACTTTAAAATACTTGAACTTATAGATCTTATTTTTGAAGAGGGAAACCCTGCAGGTATTAAATCATTGCTAGCGCATCAGGGTGTGTGCAAGCCTTTTGTGAGATTGCCACTAGTGAAAGCTACAGATGACCTACACCAAAAGATAGGTGCATTTTTAAACACTATATAGAAGTTGTTAAACGTATGCTAACAAAATAAATGCTAGGGTGAAAGCGTTTATTTTTGGGCTATATTAATTAAGTTATGTTATGTGATTGATTTTACGTAATTTTGCCTGCTGTTTTTAACCCTTATGAAGAATATATTTTTCCTACTAGTTGCAGTTGTTTTATTGAGCTCTTGTTCGGCGTATCAAGATGTTCTTAAAAACGATGATATTAAAGCAAAGTACACATTTGCAGATTCCTTGTATTCTCAAGGTAAATACAAAAAAGCCTTAAAGCTTTGGGAGCAGATTGTGCCGCTATACAGAGGACGCCCTCAAGCAGAGCGTGTGTCATATCTTTATGCAAATACATTTTACGAGCTAGGAGATTATTATCAAGGAGGGTATCAATTTGAGCGTTTTGTAAAATCTTTTCCTCAGAGTGAGAAGAGAGAAGAGGCAGCATATAAAAGCGCAGAGAGCTATTATAATAGATCACCTAGATTTAACTTAGATCAAGGAGATACGTATATAGCAATGGGTAAGCTTCAAGATTTTATAAATCAGTATCCAGATTCTGAGCGTCTTGATGATGCTAATGCTAAGGTGCAGGAGCTTAACCAGAAGATAGAGCGCAAAGCCTACGAGATTGCAAAAGGATATAATAAAATAGGAGAGAGTAGAGGAACGTTTCCAAATGCGATAAAAGCGTTTGATAACTTTTTACTAGACTTCCCAGGGTCTAAGTATCGTGAGGATGCTTTGTACTGGAAGTTTAACTCTACTTATCAACTAGCATTAGGAAGTGTAAGACGTCGTAAGGCAGAAAGACTTGAGGATGCAAAAGAAGCATATAACGCCTTAGAAAAGTATTTTCCAGGAGGAAAGTATAGCGAGCAGGCAGCAGAAGAAGTAGCAGCTATAAATGAAGCGCTGCTGGCAATGGAAACTTTAAATTAAAGAAGAATATTATGAATATTAAGGACTTAGATGCACCTTTAAGCACAACGACTATTGACAAGAATCTTGTAGATGCCCCTACAGATAATATCTATGAGGCAATTTCTATAATAGCAAAACGTGCTTCACAGATCAATACAGAGATCAAGAAGGAGCTTTCAGAAAAACTAGATGAGTTTGCTACGTTTAATGATAGTCTTGAAGAAATCTTTGAAAACAAAGAGCAAATAGAGGTGTCTAAATTTTATGAGCGCCTTCCTAAGGCTCACGCACTAGCAGTGCAAGAGTGGTTAGAAGACCGTATTTACCACAGAGATCCATCTGTTACTGAAGAAAAAAGTAACGACTAGATAGATGTCAGTATTAAGCGGTAAAAAAATACTTTTAGGAGTAACCGCTGGCATTGCAGCATATAAAAGCGCCAGTCTTGTGAGAGCATTCATAAAGGCTGGCGCTTCTGTGCAAGTAGTAATGACAGAGAAGGCAAAAGACTTTGTTACTCCGCTTACATTAAGTACACTCTCTCGTAATGAGGTGCACTCATCATTTACACTTGAAGGTGATGATAATGCGGTGTGGACAAATCACGTTGAGCTTGGGCTTTGGGCAGACCTTATGGTTATAGCTCCTGCAACAGCAAACACGCTTTCAAAAATGGCAAGCGGGGCTTCAGATAATTTGCTGCTAGCCACATATCTAAGTGCAAAGTGTCCTGTATATTTTGCTCCAGCAATGGATCTTGATATGTACATTCATCCTTCATCTACAAATTCTTTTCAGAAACTGCAGTCTTACGGTAATGTGATGATAGAGGCTACCAGTGGTGAACTTGCTTCTGGTCTAGTAGGTAAAGGACGTATGGCAGAGCCAGAAGATATCGTGACATTTATAGAGAATGATGTACTGGGTAAGTTGCCTCTAAGAGGCAAACGTGTGATGATTACAGCAGGACCTACTTATGAAGCAATAGATCCCGTACGTTTTATAGGAAATCACAGTAGTGGTAAAATGGGATGCGAGCTTGCTTTAAGAGCAGCAGATCTAGGCGCTACAGTAGATCTTATACTGGGGCCTAGTGCTATAAAAGTAAATCATAGTTTAATTACGGTACATAATGTAGTTTCTGGTGAGCAAATGTATGATGCTGCACACGCCGTATTTGATAAGGTAGATGTGGCAATCGCAGCAGCAGCGGTAGCAGACTATAAGCCAGCGCAAGTAGCAGAGGAGAAGATTAAGAAAAAAGACACTTCGATGCAAATAGACTTAGTAAAAACTAAGGATATTCTTGCTTCGCTAGGTGCGATTAAAAAAGATCAATATCTTTTGGGCTTTGCTTTAGAGACCCAAAATGAACTAGAAAATGCAAAGAAAAAGCTAGAGAAGAAAAATCTTGATGCGATTGTTTTAAACTCTTTGCGAGATAAAGGTGCAGGGTTTCAGACCAAAACCAATAAAATTACGTTTATTGAAAAAGACGGTTCGGTTACGGAGTATGATTTAAAGACTAAAGCCGAGGTGTCTATTGATATATTTGATAAAATAGCCGAAATAATATGATGAGAGTACTTACATTCTTAGTGGTTCTATTTTGCTCATTTAACCTTGTAGCACAAGAGCTTAATGCTGTTGTGATTATAAACGCAGAGCAAACTAATAAAGCAGATTTACAAGTTTTTAAAACTTTAGAACGCTCACTTACAGAGTTTATAAATACCACAAAGTGGACAGATAAACGTTTTAAGCAACAAGAACGTATAGACTGTTCTTTTAATGTAATTATTACTCAGCAGGATGGTAACAACTTTCGCGCAAGCGTACAAGTAGGAGCATCGCGACCAGTTTTTGGTTCTAATTATGACACACCTACGTTTAACTTTAATGATAAGCAGTTTGATTTTGAGTACACAGAGTTTCAGCCGCTTATTTTTAATCCTAATACCTTTGACTCAAACTTAGTTTCTGTAATTGCTTTTTATGCTTATACTATCTTAGGTATGGATGCAAATACCTTTAAGCTCAATGACGGTGATGGATATTTTCAGATTGCAAAGCAAATAGTTACTACTGCACAGCCTAGTAGTGAGACGGGATGGAACCCTCAAGACGGGTCGCAGTCTAGATATAGGTTAAATGAAGATTTACTTTCTCCTAACTTTAGAGAGTTTGCAGGTATAATGTACACGTATCATCGTACAGGTCTTGATTTTATGGGTGAAGATAAAAAGCGTAGCAAGCAAACACTTGCAACTACCTTATCTCAATTTAGGTCTATGTACAATAAGAGGCCTAATAATTTTTTAACCCGTGTATTTTTTGATACTAAGGGAGAGGAGATTGCTTCTATCTTTTCTGGGGGTCCTTCTGTAAATGTAAAATCTCTTGTAGAGGTACTTAATCAGGTAGCACCAACAAAATCAAATTACTGGAGACAAATCACATTTTAATAGTATATAATAAAGACAATCCTTAATTTTAAATTCCCGTATAACGGGAATTTTTTGTTGAGTATTACATCTTACTTTGTGCGTTTATTTTAACTAAATCTAAAAACCATTGCTTACTTCTCTTTCTATAAAAAATTATGCACTTATTCAATCTGTACAATTACAGTTTGATAAAGGGTTTACTGTTATTACTGGAGAGACAGGTGCTGGTAAGTCTATATTACTAGGAGCACTAGGTCTTATTACTGGTAAAAGAGCAGATATGTCTAGCGCAGGAGATGCATCTCAAAAATGTGTAGTAGAGGGTGTTTTTGCTATAAGTGACTACCACCTCAAAACTTTTTTTAAGGCTAATGATCTCGATTATGATGCGTCTACCATTATAAGAAGAGAAATTTTACCTTCAGGAAAAAGTAGAGCTTTTATAAATGACACGCCCGTTACACTGGCACAACTTTCCTCGCTGGGAGCTAGACTTGTAGATATACATAGCCAAAATAAAACGCTGCAGGTGGTTGAGAATGATTTTCAATTTGAGATGATTGATACCTTCTCAAACAGTGTGGCATTATTAAAAAAATATAAAACGGCCTACACTCAGTGGAAGACTTCAAAAGCGACCCTTGTTGAACTTTTAGAAAAAAAGAAGCAAGCCCAGCTAGAGTATGATTATCAATCTTTTCTTTTTACAGAGCTCGACGAGGCAGCATTAAGGGTAGGAGAGTATACAGAGATAGAAGAGGAGCTTAACACATTAAGCAATGCAGATGAGATTATGCAGCAGCTGGCTACAGCCGCACAAAATATATCTCTAGATGAAACAGGAGCTATAGATCAACTTGCTGCTGCCAGAGCAGCACTAGGTAGGCTAAATAGCTATGGTGCTCAATACACAGAATTGTATGAGCGACTTAATAGTACACTACTAGAACTAGAAGATATAGGAGAAGTACTTAGTCAAGTTTCTGATAATGTAGATGCAGATCCACTTACACTAGAACGACTCAACACACGTATGCAATTATTGCACTCGCTCATTAAAAAGCATCAAGTAGCCAGTGTAGAGGAGCTTATTGAGATACGAGACCGGCTAGATAATGATTTACAAGATATCGCAGGGGTAGATGATAAGATAGAAGCACTAGAAGCTCAGATTCAATTAGAAAAGGAAACTGCATTTGCACTGGCTTCTCAGTTACATAAAGATCGTGCTGCTGCAATACCACACCTTACCTCACTAGTAGAAAAACTACTTGTTGAACTTGGGATGCCTAATGCACAGTTTGCAGTACAGTTAGCTTCTCAAGATACTCTTACAGCAACAGGAACAGATAACTTAGAGTTTTTATTTTCGGCAAATAAGGGGAGTGATTTAAAACCATTAGGCAAAGGAGCCTCTGGAGGTGAGTTATCTCGAGTAATGCTAGCCCTTAAGTCTGTGCTTAGTAAACATAAACAATTACCTACACTCATTTTTGATGAGATTGATACTGGTGTGAGCGGAGAAATTGCTGTAAAAATGGGAGCCATCTTAAAGAAAATGGGTCGTACAATGCAACTTGTAAGTATTACACACTTACCTCAAATTGCGGGTCAAGGCGCTTCACATTTTAAAGTGTACAAAAAAGATACAAACGAGCGCACACAGACTTATATAGAAAGACTTGATGAAGATGAGCGTATTGTGGAGATAGCGGCTATGCTAGGCGGAGGCCAGCACAGCGACGCGGCAATTGCCCACGCAAAAAATCTACTAAACTAGTGTGATTTAAGCAGAAACCACGATATTTACACCTCCATAACGGCGCAGGCCGAAAACCTAACTAGAATACATCAAACCATTACTGTTATTATGAGTTATAACTTACTTAAAGGAAAACGCGGAATTATTTTTGGAGCATTAGATGCAAACTCAATCGCTTGGAAAACAGCAGAGCGCGTAC
Source organism: Dokdonia sp. (assembly GCA_020628615.1). Classification (GTDB taxonomy): domain Bacteria; phylum Bacteroidota; class Bacteroidia; order Flavobacteriales; family Flavobacteriaceae; genus Dokdonia. The sequence goes on along the minus strand of JAHDEV010000030.1, from coordinate 13,703 downwards.
ACGAAGAAGGAGGATCTTTTGTACTTACTAACGCACCTATCGCTATGCGTATGGGACAGATTAACGAGCTTGCAGAAAAGACAGGGTCAGAAATCATTCCTGCAGATGCTACATCGCTAGAAGATCTAGAAAACCTTGTTACAAAAGCACAAGAAATACTAGGAGGTAAGTTAGACTTTGTACTACACTCTATAGGGATGTCTGTAAACGTACGTAAAGGACGTGCTTATACAGATCAAAAATATGACTGGACACAAAAAGGTACAGATGTATCTGCAATGTCTTTTCATAAAGTAATGCAAACACTCTACAAGCAAGATGCGATGAATGAGTGGGGAAGTATCGTAGCTCTTACCTATATGGCAGCGCAGCGTGTATTTCCAGATTATAATGATATGGCAGATAATAAGGCATACTTAGAGTCTATAGCACGTAGTTTTGGATACTTTTATGGTAAAGAAAAGAACGTACGTGTAAACACAATATCACAATCACCTACACCTACTACAGCAGGTCAAGGAGTAAAAGGTTTTGATGGATTTATCGCTTATGCAGAGAAGATGAGCCCGCTAGGTAATGCTACCGCACAAGACTGTGCAGATTATACCATCTCACTATTTTCAGACCTTACAAAGCGTGTAACAATGCAAAACCTATTTAATGACGGAGGTTTCAGCAACACCGGAGTGAGCAACGAGGTGATGGAAGCATTTATGAAAGCCGAAGGACACGAATAAACTTTAGTACGCTTTCGCGAAAGCGGAATCAACCCCATACCAACCACCGTCTATATGTCGGTGGTTTTTTATTGCCTAGCCTCTAGGGATGTCTTAGCTTTGTTTTATATGCAACTTTCATATTCATTTATTATTCCCGTTTATAATCGACCAGATGAGGTGGCCGAACTCCTTGCTAGTTTTAACCAGCAAGAAACCGCTATTCCTTATGAGATTGTAATTATTGAAGATGGCTCTAGCATACCCTGTAAAGAAGTCATAGATGCTTATCCAGATCTTGATATTACCTATTTAACAAAGCCTAACTCAGGTCCAGGGAGTTCTCGCAACTATGGGATGGAGAGAGCGAGAGGGAATTATTTTATCATACTAGATTCAGATTGTATGTTGCCTCCACAGTATGTTGAGGTGATGGATAAAAAGTTAAAGGAGCAATATGTAGATTGTTTTGGCGGTCCAGATGCAGCACATCCAGACTTTTCTAACTTGCAGAAGGCTATAAGTTATAGTATGACTTCGTTTTTTACTACTGGAGGCATACGCGGCGGAAGTGAAGATGCCGGAAAATTTCAACCTCGTAGTTTTAATATGGGATTGTCTAAAAAGGCCTTTCAAGCTAGTAAAGGTTTTGGAGATATTCATCCCGGGGAAGATCCAGATCTTGTATTGCGATTATGGGATCTAGGTTTTAAAACGGCGCTTATACCAGAGGCTTTTGTCTATCATAAACGTCGCATCTCTTGGAAAAAATTTTATACTCAAGTCCATAAGTTTGGACTAGTCCGACCTATACTTAATTTATGGCACCCTAGTACTGCAAAGCTCACTTACTGGTTTCCTACATTGTTTATCATAGGTTTAGTAGCAAGCTTGATGATAGGATTGCTTGGTAATACAATACTGCTCAAGCTTTACGCATTGTATGTTGCGATTATTTTTGTGCACTCAAGTACCATAAATAAAAGCCTTATGATAGGTTGTCTAAGTATTGTTGCAACCGGCATTCAGTTTTATGGCTATGGTACGGGGTTTCTATCTTCTACAATAGCAGTAAAATGGTTGAGACAGCTTCCGCGAAAGCGTTATCCACATCTTTTTTTTAGTACATTAGAGGCCCAAAAGTAACTACCATATATGTTGAGAGGAATTAAAATAAACAGCGTGACTGCAAGAGAGTTTTTATTCTTCTTGCTGTTTACTACTATCATTGCTGGCCTCATAAAATTATCTAAAACATATAAAACGCAATTTGAGGTAGCGATAGAAGTGGTAGATGTCCCCATAGACCGAACGATACAAGAGTTAACACCTGCCTATGTAAAAGTAAGTGCAGAAGGTTCTGGTTTTTCCTTACTTACAAACGCAATAGAGGTGCCTACTTTAAAAGTGCCTTTTACAGAGCTACAGAGCGTAGAGTCTCATATATATGAATATACAGTAACTGCAAGATCACTTTCACAAAAAGAAGTTGTAGATAATGCGAGTAATGTACTTGCAATCGTTCCTCCTCAAATACGTATAGCTATAGATTCTGTAGCGTCCAAACGTATCCCAGTACAATCTAATGTTGCTGTTTCCTATAAAACAGGTTATGGAGCAAAAAGCAAGTTACGTATCGAGCCAGATAGTATTACTGTAGTGGGGCCAGCAACTTCTATAACATCAATTAAAGAAGTTTTTACAATAGGAAAAGAACTTATGGAGGTAGATAAAAAGATAGCGCAAGAAGTAGCACTATCTACTCAAGAGCTGCCACAAGATGTCCGGTTGTCGCAAATAGCGGTAAATATAGTACAAGATGTGGCTAAGTATACAGAGGGTAAAATAATAGTGCCTATTACCATACTCAATGATTTAGATACGCAGGTTAAAATTTTGCCTAAAACTGCAGAAGTAAGCTATATAGTAGAACTCGAAAATTTTGATAAAATCACTCCATCAGATTTTCTCGTTACCTGTGACTATGAAAACGCTACAGATAATGATGCTTATTTACCTCTAAAAATAGCCAAGGCGCCAGCCACTGTAAAGGTCGCGAGACTTATAAACAAGCAAGTAAAGTTTATTGTAATTAATTAGTTATGATAGTAGTAGGTATTACAGGCGGCATAGGAAGCGGTAAAACGACGATTGCAGGTTTTTTTAAAGAGTTAGGAGTACCGATATATATTGCAGACGATGAGGCAAAGCGCCTTATGAACACAAGTAAAGAATTGCAAAGGGAGATCATTAACCTTTTTGGAGAAGAAGCATATAGGGAAGGTTTACTTAATAGACCTTACATAGCGAGTAAAGTATTTAACTCTAAAAAAATGTTGTCTAGTCTCAATGCTATAGTACATCCTGCAGTTAGAAAACATTTTCAAGACTGGGTTGCAGCTCAAAATGCACCATATGTTATGCAAGAAGCTGCAATTTTATTTGAAAATGGGGGATATAATTTATGTGACTTTACCATACTTGTAACGGCTCCTTTAAAAGAGCGTATTGCTCGTACTATAAAAAGAGACGATACGACCGAAAATGAGGTAATTAAGAGAATGAAAGCGCAATGGTCTGATGATCGTAAGGCTGCAATGGCAGATGTCGTTGTAGAAAATATAAAACTCGAAGAAGCAAAAAACGCTGTATCACGCATTCACACCCATATTATGGTGCGTATTGAGAAGGGTTGGACATAGCATAACTACCGCTTGTTAACATTTGGTTAAACCGAAACCGCCTGAAATGTTAAAATCTTATTTTTGGGTAGTGAACAAAAAACTATTTTACTTATTAATTGTACTTATGAGTCTGTCGCTCATAGGTATCATATTTGTACAAGGCTATTGGATATCTAGTAGTGTAGATGCTAAGCGTGAGCAATTTAGCTTCAACGCTAGGCAAGCACTATCTGCTGTTGTAGATAAGATAGAAAACCGAGAGCTAGAGGATTACTATTATCCCGTACAGAAAATGGTAGATAGTATTGGACTTCCAGACGAGTTGTCCTTTGAAGAATACTTTTACATTAATGAAGATCTTGTAAATAATGAGATTACTTTATATAGTAGCGGCATTTTGCAAGAAGATTTTAAAATTACTGCCCCAGGAGTTACTGGAGAAGAAGGGGATAGTATAGAGTTTAAAAGATATGCAAACAGGAGGTCTACTCAGATCATAAAAAAAGGAAGTGTAGACGGTAATGAAAGCTCAACATCAAATAGAATACAAGAGTTCTCAAGATTGCTTGATTATGAGAAATATCAATTTTCTGGAATAGTAAGCGATATAGCAAATAGAATTCCAATACATAATCGGGTTACAGAGGAGGAAATTAGTAAACTTCTCACTATAGAACTTGTAGAGCGCAATCTAGAAACAGATTTTGAATTTGGAGTATATAGTAATGATCTATTAACAAGAGTACGATCTAAAGATTTTAAGTTTAGAAAGTCTGCACCGGGATATAGCGAGCCTATATTTCTATACGATAAAGACGTAAGTGATTACTCACTATATGTTCAGTTTCCGGGTGAGAAGAAGTTTGTTATCTCTTCTATATTAGGAATGGCAGGGTTATCTATAATTTTTACACTTATAATAGTGATAGCCTACTCAAGTGCATTGCACCAGCTCAATAAGCAACGACAGATATCACAGATTAAGACAGATTTTATAAACAATATGACCCACGAGTTTAAAACACCTATCGCTACTATAAACCTAGCGCTAGATGCACTTAAAAACTCAAAGATTTCTAGTAACCCAGAAAAGGTAAGCTATTATCAAGGCCTTATAAGAGAAGAAAATAAGCGTATGCACGGTCAAGTAGAAAATGTACTGCGCATCTCTAAGCTGGAAAAAAATGAATTAGATATTAACAAGGAGCGCCTTGATATGCACGAACTTGTTGAAGATGCTAGTAACCACATACTTCTTTTAGTTGAAGATCGTGGTGGGTATATAAACCTACATCTAGATGCAGAGCGCACACCAGTGCTTGCAAATGAGTCACATTTTACAAATGTATTAGTCAATATAATGGACAATGCTGTAAAATATACACCAGAAGATAGAGCACCAGAAATAGATGTGTATACAGAAAACTCTAAAGATTCTATCATCATAAAGGTTAAAGACAAAGGGGATGGAATGTCTAAAACTGTGCAGAAAAAAGTATTTGATAAATTTTACCGTGAGCACACGGGAGATATACATAACGTAAAAGGACACGGCTTAGGTCTTGCCTATGCAAAACGAATAGTAGATGATCACCAAGGTGAAATCTCTGTCGAAAGCGAAAAAGGAATGGGGAGCACATTCATAATCAAATTACCACTAATATCATTATAATATGGAAACTGAAAACAAAAAGATTTTACTAGTAGAGGATGATCCAAACTTTGGAACTGTTCTTAAGGATTACCTTATGATGAATGACTACGATGTCACTCACGCAAAAAACGGAATGGAAGGTTTTGAAAAATTTAAAAAGGATGACTACGATCTATGTATCTTAGACGTGATGATGCCTTACAAAGATGGATTTACACTGGCAAAAGAAATAAGAGAGAAGAATGAAGAAATTCCTATTATCTTCCTTACAGCAAAAGCACTTAAAGAAGATGTTCTTAAAGGATATAAAGTAGGAGCAGACGATTACCTTAATAAGCCTTTTGATAGTGAGGTCTTACTTATGAAAATTAAGGCAATCATACAGCGCAAAGCTGTAGACTCTGTTGCAGACTCAAAGCAGTTTGAGTTTAACATAGGGAACTTCCACCTTAACTCTAAGTTACGTTTCTTAACATATAAAGAAGAAGAGCCTATAAAATTATCTCCTAAGGAGAATGAGTTATTACGTATGCTTGCCCTACACGAGAATGACCTTATGCCACGTGAGCTAGCACTTACAAAGATCTGGAGAGATGATAACTACTTTACCTCACGTAGTATGGATGTATACATCGCAAAACTACGTAAGTACTTAAAGAAAGATGACGTTGTTGAGATTCTTAATATACACGGAGAAGGTTTCCGTCTAGTAGTTAAGAAAGACGAATAAACATTTAATATCTAAAAGATATTAGTGATTTTTATAAAACGTACCACTTTTAGGAGTGGTGCGTTTTCTTGTTTAAAAACGAAGCGATTTCTTCAAAAGGAGTTTCAAAATCAAACCAATGTATACTCGTATCTTTACGGTACCAGGTCATTTGTCTTTTAGCAAATCTTCGGGTGTTTGTTTTTATATTTTCTATAGCACGCTCTAGTGTGACTTTCCCTTCAAAATATTCAAAAAGTTCTCTGTAACCCACAGTGATAAGTGCATTATTATGCTTTCGCGAAAGCAAACTTTCTACCTCTTTAACGAGTCCATTTTCAACCATAATATCCACACGCCTGTTTATGCGACCGTACATAATCTCACGATCTGCCTTAAGGCCTATTTTAATGGTTTGGAAATCACGAGCAGGTCTAGGTTTATCTCTAAAAGATGAAAATGCCTCGCCAGATGACAGGCATACCTCAAGTGCTCTAATCACTCGTTGTGTATTATCTATGTCTACTTGAGAATAATAGGTGGGATCTTTTTCTTTAAGAAGCTTTTGTAGAGCTATTTTTCCGTCTGTTGCTAGTAAAGTTTTAAGGTCTTCTCTCACGCCAGGTTTTACCTCTGGAAATTCATCAAGGCCATTTATAACAGCGTCTACATACATTCCAGAACCACCTACCATAACGAGTTCATTGTACGTTTTGTGTAAGGTTGTAATCTTTTGGATAGCCTCTTTTTCAAAATGGCCTACACTGTACGGCTCATCTACAGAGAGGTGTTGTATAAAGTGATGGGGCGCCGCCGCCAGTTCTTCTGGCTCTGGTACAGCTGTACCTATGTACATTTCTTTAAAAAATTGCCTACTATCTGCAGAGAGAATCTCTGTATTAAAATGTTGAGCGACTTTTATAGAGAGAGCCGTTTTACCTATAGCAGTTGGGCCTACAATGGCAATAAGATACTTAGAAGTCACGATCAAGAGAGTTTCCGCATTTATGACAAAACTCTGCATCATCACGATGCTTCTTTGCATTACAATTTTGGCAGCACTGTGTATTCATATGTACATAGTCTTCACCGTCTATTGTAACTTTAGAAGGCTCCGTGTCTTTTGCATACTCAGCACTTACGATTCCTGTAGGTACAGCAATAATACCATAACCTAAAATCATAATAAGGGCAGCTATAAATTGCCCAAGAGGTGTAACGGGTGCAATATCTCCAAAACCTACAGTAGTAAGGGTAACTATGCACCAGTATACACTTACAGGTATACTTGTAAAGCCACTTTCTTCTCCTTCTACCATATACATAATTGTACCAGCTATGATACAAAGTATAAGCACAGCAAATAAAAATATACTAATCTTTGCTCTAGAGTCTTTAAGAGCTCTAGATAACTTATTAGACTCACCTACATATCTTGTAATCTTTAAAATCCTGAAGACCCTAAGCAAGCGCAGTGCTCTTACGGTTAACAGTGCATTTGAGCCTATAAAGAAAAAAGCTAGGTACTGCGGTATAGTAGAGAAGAAGTCTATAAGGCCGTAAAAACTAAAAATATAAGTGCTAGGTTTTTTGATTGTGACTATTCTAGCAAAATATTCTAGCGTAAAGAATATCGTGATAATCCATTCTCCTATCTCAAAATAATCGTGAAATCTTGCATCAATGCTTTTTACGCTCTCAAGCATTACCAGAGCAATACTTGCTAGTATAAGTATGAGTAATACTACGTCAAATAACTTTCCGGCAGGCGTATCTGCCTCATAAATAATATCGTGAAGTTTTTTACGCCAGGGTGATGTACTGTCTTTTGTCACTGTTTGTTATGCCTATTATGTGATAAATGTACTACTTATCTATGAGTTTGAAATATGCTCTAGGGCAATCACCTTTAATCGCTTACGACTTCTAGCATACGTTTGTATAATATGCTTTGCATCCCTGTTGTCAGACATAGGCTCTATCATAGAGTTTAAGTACTCTAGATCACTTATATCATTGTTGCGATCATAAAATCCAACTCCTTTAAACCTCCCATTTTCTATAAATACAAAAGAGCGTTCATTAGACTTACGACCACGATCTGTGATAATCATACTCTTATTTTTGTAGCTATGTTTATCTATAAATTGTTGTACACGCTTATTATATGAAACTGGATCTTCTTTTTCTACACAGGCACCATTGCACTTTTCGATTCCGTAATTAAAACAACTACCAGATTTTGAGTTGAACTGTGTTTTATTCATACACAAGTTGTACGCAGCAACAATACGTTCCATACTACTCTTTGCACTCATTGTATTGCTATAGGTAGTAATAGACTCCTTACGCCCATCTGCACGTTCTGTTTTGAGATGTATGTAACCTTGCTGGTCTGTAAAGTGTGTAAGTTGTACCTTAAATTTTGTGCGTCTTAGGGCTCTATTATACTTAGGTTTATAGTGTTTTATAGCATCATTCTCTTTGAGTAATGCTAGGAGTTCACTACCTGTTTGTATAAAAGTGACACGCTCAACTTCGTCTTGTATTTTTTTGCTTTTGCGGTTATCATTTGTAAAATGCTGGGTAAGCCGCTTCTTCATATTTTTACTTTTCCCAATGTATATGATGGTCTCATTTACATTATGCATAAAGTAAACTCCAGTCTCAGAAGGAACAGATTTTATAAGCTCCTTGAGCTTAGTATCCATATGTTTTTTAGGAAAACTTCGCGTCGCTTTTTTAAAAACTATTTGCTCTGGGTCTTTTGATAGTAGTAGTTTAAAAAGTTTTACGGTAGCAATAGCATCACCATCTGCACGATGGCGGTTAGACATTGAGATGCCTAGTGCCTTTGTAAGTTTACCTAAGCTATAGCTGTCGTGTCCTGGCAGTAACAGTTGTGATAGCTCTACAGTACATAAAGTGGTTCTTTCAAAATTGTAGCCTAACCTATCAAACTCTAGATTAAGTATGCGGTAGTCAAACTGTGCATTGTGAGCAACAATGGTACAGCCCTCTGTGATTTCTATAATGCGCTTTGCAACTTCGTGAAATTTTGGTGCATTGCGTAACATTTCATTATTTATACCTGTAAGACCTACTACAAAAGCTTGTATAGGTCGCTCTGGGTTTACAAGTGTGATAAACTCATCAACAACCGTTTGTCCATCAAATTTATAAATAGCTATCTCCGTAATACCTTCTTCGTTGTATTTTCCACCGGTGGTTTCTATGTCTAGTATTGCGTAAATAAGTCTATTGTTTTGCTCGTAAAACGAGTGCTTTAATTAAATTGTTGTGTGTATATGGCTATCTAGCGCCAAAAATACTACTCCCCACACGTATCATCGTGCTCCCGTTGTCTATAGCTAGTTTATAATCACCACTCATACCTGATGATAAAATGCTGAGATTTGCGCTTTCGCGAAAGCGTAAAAATAACCCTTCTAGCAACTCAAACTCTGCCTGTACCTGGCGTTGGTCATCTGTAAAGGTGGCCATCCCCATAAGGCCCACCACGTTTACATTAGGATAGTTATCAAGCTCATTAGATTGAAAAAGTGCCGCAACATCTTCTACCGCCATACCAAATTTTGAATCTTCTCGCGCAATCTTTACTTGTATAAGTACGTCTATCACACGATTATTTGCAAGGGCTTGTTTGTTAATTTCTTTGAGGAGCTTTATGCGATCTACCGCGTGTACTAGACTTACAAAGGGAGCCATAAACTTGACCTTATTAGTCTGCACGTGGCCTATCATATGCCATTGTATATCTTTTGGCATTTCTTCCCACTTCTCAGTCATTTCTTGGATTTTATTTTCTCCAAAAATGCGTTGTCCAGCCTCATAGGCTTCCATAAGATCTGCTACAGGTTTTGTTTTTGAAACCGCTACAAGAGTTACGTGTGGTGGGATGCTTTCGCGAAAGCGTAAAATATTTTCTGCTATACTCATTAAAATTCGTAAATCGTTACGCCGCTGCGTAGTTTAGGCTCAATATACGTACTTTTTGGTGGCATTTTAAGCCCTGCGTCTGCAATTTCTTTTAAGTCTTCTATTGTGATAGGAAGCATACCAAAACTCACAACAAACTCCTTACTGTCTACACGGTCTGTAAGACTAGCAATATCACGTCTCCCGTCTATATATTCTATACGCTTGTCATTGCGTAAATCTGTGATACCCAATATAGGTTTTAACACAGTCTCATATAATATTTGAGTATCTAGTCGCTCAAGTGGTGTGTTAAAAGTTCTGAGCTTATGACGTAAATACAGACTATAATACTCACCGTCGAGGTACATACTAAAGTGGTGTTTCTTAGATGGTCTATAGGGTAGTTTGCCTCTATTTTCTATTCTAAAATGGCTGTCTAACGCTATAAGAAAAGCTTCCTTGCTCAAACCATTAAGATCTTTTATAAGTCTGTTAAATTCATAAATAAGCAACTCAGACTCTGGTATTAAAAAGCTCATAAAGTGATGGTATGTCTCTTGACGCTCTGGGTGTGCATCAGATAGCAGCGCAGAAGAAGAGGAGCGATGGTGCCCATCTGCAATGTAGAGGTTACCTAGTTGCTCAAAAGCTTCTTGTAGTGTAGTGATTGTTTGAGTATCTGTAACTGGCCATAGGTAATGGGTGTCACGGTACGTGGTTGTAAATTCATACTCGGCACGTGTACTCATTACATCTTGCAATATTGCTTTTATACTAGAGTCATCTTGATAGGTGAGTAGTACAGCCTCTGCATTAAAACCTACCGTCTCAAGGTAGTCTTTAAAAAGTAGCTCACGATCTTGCAGGGTATCTTCGTGCTTTTTTATGACATCATTTTTATAGTCTTCTACAGAGGCGCTGGCCACAATACCGTGAAAGGTGTTCTGATCTCTATCTACAATTTTGTAAATGTAAAAAGCAGGCTTATTTTCTTTAATGAAAATACCATCTTCTTTAAACTCTTGATACCTGTTACGTACAAGCTCAAAACGCTGTTTACCTGTAATCTCTTTATGAAACTTATATCCAGGGTTTATAATGTGTAAAAAAGAAAAGGGATTACGAGCCATACGGTGATCTCGCCCCTCTTGATCATAAAATTGATATGCACGGGTGGCTACGAGACCTACTTTATCTCTTGTAGGTCGCACTGCGCAGAAGGGGGAGATTTTTGCCATAATATGATACGTATCTTAGTTTTAGAGTATTAAGAAAACATTGCAGCTACCTTATCTGCCTTGCGTGATTCTTTATAATCATAAAAACCTTCACCAGATTTAACTCCATACTTTCCTGCACGTACCATATTTACTAGTAATGGGCACGGTGCGTACTTAGGGTTTTTAAAACCTTCATACATTACCTCAAGTATAGATAGACATACATCAAGACCTATAAAATCTGCTAGTTGTAATGGTCCCATAGGGTGCGCCATACCTAGCTTCATCACTGTGTCTATTTCATAAACGCCAGCTACGCCATTATATAAAGTCTCTATAGCCTCATTAATCATAGGCATAAGGATACGGTTTGCTACAAAACCTGGGTAGTCATTTACCTCTACAGGTACCTTGCCTAGCTTTTCTGAAAGCTCCATAGTGGTTTGCGTGGTTGCATCACTAGTAGAGTATCCTCTTATGATTTCAACAAGTTTCATAATAGGTACAGGATTCATAAAGTGCATCCCTATAACGAGTTCAGGTCTTTTTGTTACTGCCGCAATCTGTGTGATTGAGATAGAAGAAGTATTTGTGGCAAGGATGCAGTCATCACCAGTAGCTTCATCTAGCGATTCAAAAATTTTGAGTTTGAGATCTACATTTTCTGTAGCGGCCTCTACTACAAGTCCAGCATATTCTACACCTTCTTCAAGATTTGTAAAGGTGGTGATGTTATCTAGCGTTTGTTGCTTCTCTATGGCAGTGATACGCTCTTTTGCCACCATTCTGTCTAGGTTTTTTGAGATGGTGTTCATCCCCCTATCTAGTGACTCTTGAGAGATGTCTACAAGCTGTACTTTGTAACCGCTCTGAGCAAAAGTGTGAGCAATACCATTACCCATTGTTCCTGCTCCTATAACTGCTATGTTTTTCATAATTGTGATGCTTAGTTTCTTTCCCAGTGGGAAAGGGTGTGTGTTTGAATATGTGTTTTTTAAAAATCTGCGATAATCATTTTGGCTACGCGCAGTGCTTCTGTACCTGCCTCAAGTGAGACGATAGGGGTGGTGTTATCTTTTATTGCTTTCGCGAAAGCGTCTAGCTCATCAAGTATGGCATTATTGCTAGGTACCTCTGGATTGTCAAAATATATTTGCTTTTTGAGCCCCTCTGCATTTTGAAGAATCATCGCAAAATCGTCTGGATCTTGTGGGGCATCTTTCATTTTTACAACTTCTACCTTTTTCTCTAAAAAGTCTACAGAGATGTAGGCGTCTTTTTGAAAGAAACGAGCCTTGCGCATATTTTTCATAGAGATGCGGCTAGAAGTGAGGTTTGCCACACAGCCGTTTTCAAACTCAATGCGTGCGTTTGCTATATCTGGTGTTTCAGATATAACAGATACACCGCTAGCGTTTACACTTTTTACAGGACTTTGTACTACGCTTAATATCGCATCTATATCGTGTATCATAAGGTCTAGCACAACAGGTACATCTGTACCTCTAGGGTTAAACTCTGCAAGTCTATGAGCCTCTATAAACATAGGGTTCTTTATACCTTCATTTACCGCCATAAATGCTGGGTTAAAACGCTCTACTTGCCCTACCTGGCCTAACACATTGTGCTCCTTTGCCAGGGCGAGCAATTGCTCTGCTTCTTCTACCGTACTTGTGATAGGTTTTTCTATAAAGAGATGTTTTCCAGCTTTTATTACTTTTTCTGCACTTGTAAAGTGATATGTAGTAGGCGTTACAACATCTACCATATCACAGGCGTCTATAAGTGCTTCTTCACTATCAAATGCTACGTAGCCAAACTCTGTCGATATGGCGTCACGTACCTCTTTTGAGGTGTCATAAAAGCCTACCAGCTCATAGTTTTCTGATAGTTTAAGAAGTTTTAAGTGTATTTTTCCTAAGTGGCCTGCACCTAGAACGCCAGCTTTGAGCATAGTATATTGTTTTTTACAAAAATAAGGTTTTTAGTTGCTTTTATGACGTCCTGATTTTAGGGTGTGAAGATTTTAAGTAACCAGCTGGTAGCATTGATTTTGAAAATAAAATTTGGTGCTCTTGATAAATCATTTGTGATTGAGAGTGAGTTTTATTGTAAAAAAACTATTTTAGTATCCGATGAAAGACACTACTCGCCACCAAGGAAAACGCCGCCAACTTGTACAAATATTAAAAGAAAAGGGCATTACAAATAGTCTAGTACTTAAGGCTATAGGTAAAATACCACGTCACTTTTTTATGGATAGCAGTTTTGAGCATCACGCTTACCAGGATAAAGCGTTTCCTATCGCGGCAGATCAAACAATCTCTCAGCCTTATACGGTAGCTTTTCAAAGTGAGTTACTTGAGATAGAAAAAGGGCACAATGTACTAGAAATAGGTACGGGTAGCGGGTACCAAACAGCGGTGTTGTGTGAGCTTGGTGCAAAAGTATATTCTATAGAGCGCCAGCAGGAGCTATATAAAAAGACAAAATTATTCCTCACAAAGCTGGGATACAGACCTCGTTATCTAAGTTTTGGAGATGGTTATAAAGGCCTGCCGGAGTATGCGCCTTTTGATAGTATTATAGTAACTGCAGGAGCACCCTATGTGCCAAAACCATTACTAGCGCAGCTCAAAATAGGAGGAAAGCTTGTAATACCTGTAGGTGATGACCCGCAAATAATGCATCGCTATATAAGAACCTCTGCAACCTCTTTTGAGAAAAAGGAGTATGGAGAGTTTAGATTTGTGCCATTGCTGGAGGATAAGAATTAAA
>JAHDEV010000216.1 GCA_020628615.1 Dokdonia sp. | reverse complement strand
CTGACCCCTTGGGTGTAAACCAAGTGCTCTGAACCAACTGAGCTAAGCGCCCCGACTTATGTAGTCAAGTAACATTAAAATAATAGCGTTGCCATTATTTCATTGCGGGTGCAAATATAGAATTAAAGTTTTATAGTGTAAAATCTTTTGCGATAAAAATTAAATTATTTCTGCTACGACAAAGGTACTTCCGCCTATAAAGATGAGATCATCTTTTCCAGCTACTTTTTTCGCAGCCTTAAACGCCTCTGCTACACTAGGATAAGCTTTACCCTTAAGACCTAACCCTTCTGCTTCCTTTTTTAAGTGTTGCACCTCCATTCCTCTTGGCACGGCAGGTTTACAAAAATAATAAGAGGCATATCCCGGAAATAATGGTAAAATGCTCTCTAAATCCTTATCTGAAACTACGCCAAGTACAATATGTAAATTCTTGTAACGCTCTTGACCTAATTGATTCATCACATAAGTGAGCCCTTCCTTATTGTGCCCAGTATCGCAAATCACCTTTGGCTCCTCTTGTAATATTTGCCATCTTCCCTGGAGGCCCGTATTTTTCACAACGTTCTTTAATCCCTTTGCGATATGCTGTATCCCTACGTGAAAACTAGCTCCTTGCAACACAGAAAACGCAACTTGAACAGTACGTATGTTGTTTTTTTGATAATCTCCCACTAGGTCAGATTGCATAGGCATTAAATCAAAATCATAGGCTTTGTGGAGGGGTGCATTACGCTTTCGCGAAAGCGTACTAAAAACCTCTTCTGTCTCTTCATTATACTCCCCTATCACAACCGGTACATTCTCTTTAATAATACCTGCTTTCTCTGCAGCTATAAGCGGGATGGTATCACCCAAAAACTGCGTGTGATCCATACCAATATTTGTAATAACCGAAAGTACAGGCGTAATAATATTTGTAGCATCTAGCCTACCTCCTAAGCCTACCTCTATGATCGCAATATCTACTTCTTTTGATGCAAAATAAGAGAAGGCCATCCCCACGGTCATTTCAAAAAATGATAGTTGATGCTCTTCAAAAAAGGCTTTGTGCTTTTTTACAAACCCCATTACAAACTGCTTGCTACAAAGCTCACCGTTTATTTTTATGCGCTCTCTAAAGTCTTTAAGATGTGGTGAGGTATATAGTCCCACTTTATAACCTGCTTCTTGTAAAACAGATGCCATCATATGACTAGTAGAGCCTTTACCGTTTGTGCCTGCTACGTGAACGGCTTTAAAAGCGGTATGAGGATTACCTAGATGTGCTGCTAGAAGATTTATGTTACTTAGGTCTGCCTTGTATGCAGCAGCTCCCTTGCGTTGATACATAGGTAGCTGGTTAAAAAGCCAGTCTAAGGTTTCTTGATATGTCATTGTGATATAAAGATAGGTGTTACGACGATTAGTCTGAGAGACTAAAGCGGTATACTATTTTTCCTATTTGTTTTGAAGGCGCTTTTGAGTCCGCATTAAATTTGGTGGCAAGTGCTGCGGCTTTTGCCGGCTCTAAGAGACAGCGTGTGTTATTTGTAGTGCCTCGCACTCCTGGCGTAGCTTTTATAACTTTACCAGTACGGTCTACCTCAATACTCACTACAACTACTCCTGACTCATTACACTCTTGCTGGCGTTTTGGTTTTCCTAGTGCTTTACGACCTCCTAGCTGGTAGTTACCATCACCATCTAGACCTCTTCCGGTACCATAATAACTAGATGCGTTAGGGTCTCCATTAGGATCCCCCTTATCTCCAGCTTGGTTATCATTACCTTCACCTCCTTGAGCTACACCATCCTTTTTAGGACCATTAATAAGCGCGTCTAGTGCACTTGTGGTAGACTTATCTGGTTTTGGATCTGGTTTTGCTTCTTCTACTGGTTTTTCTACCGGCTTTTCTTTTGGTTTCTCAACCTTAGGCTTTGGAGTTTCCTTTGGTTTTTTTTCTATAACCGGAGCATCTTCTGTGTCTTGTGTGACAACCTCATCCTTAATCTCTGGTTCTGGTGGAGTGGGTTCTGGTTGTGGTGCTGTATTTTTTGGCGCTGAGGCTACGGGTTTTGTGGGTTGTACATAACCAGAGCCTACACTGGAGGTCCCAAAGTTTACGGCAATTCCTCCTTCTTCTGGCGGGTCCATATAGTTCATACCCATCATAAACATAAGCAATAATATAATCGCCATAATAATACTACTTATGGTGAAAGATTTGCGTTTATGTATGGTATCTAGGTATGCCAAAGTATATTTTTTTAGAGTGTTATTACGCTTTCGCGAAAGCGTACCAAAAACCATTATTCAATTAGTTAGGCCTTACCGCTAGTACAATTTTGTACTTATTACGGTTTGCGATATCCATAATCTTTACGGCATTTTCTATAGGCACTCCTTCTTCTGCTCTTAGTATAATAGTAGGTTCTTCTACTCCAGCTAGCTCACTGGTGATGTAGCCCTCTATACCATTTTCTGTCACACGCTCCTTGTTTACATAATAGTCAAGGTCTTTTGTGATACTTACAGATAGGTTTTGCTTGTTACTGGTCTTTCCTTTTGCTTTTGGCAAGATAAGATCTAGGGCATCTGGCGTGATAGCTGGTGAGGTTAACAGAAAGAATACAAGTAGTAAAAA
>JAHDEV010000029.1 GCA_020628615.1 Dokdonia sp. | reverse complement strand
AGCTTAATGGAGAATCTTGTATTCCTTTTGAAACGCTTCCGCGAAAGAAAAAAGCTATAGGTACTGCAAAATCTTTTGGTAAAAAACTAGATAACCTACCACAAATAGAAGAAGCCTGCGCTTACTACATAAGTGAAGTAAGCGAGGTGCTGCGCTCGCAAAAATGCTGCTGTACACAGCTACGTGTGTATCTCACCACAAACTATCACAGTACAAATGATGTGCAACACGCAGATAAGACCATTGTAACCTTATCTGTCCCTACTAATGATACATTTATACTTATCGTGGAAGCTAAGAAAGCCTTAAAACGAATTTATAAGCCGGGATTTAAGTATAAAAAAGTGGGCGTAGATCTTTTAGGTCTCATACCAGAGGAGCAAGTACAAGGCAATCTATTTATGCCAGAAGCGACGGGAGATAAACGCCTCATAAAAGCCTTTGACGCGATAAATAATCGCTACGGAAAGTCTACAGTTTCGGCAGGATTATCTGGCACTTCAAAAAGTAATAAGGAATGGGAACTCATTAAAGAGGAGCGCAGCCCACGATATACAACTCAATGGGATAGTTTACTAGAGATAGGGAAGGGGTAGTTTTTATAAAAACTAGTCTTTAACACTATTAAGTAGCTCTTTGTACTCCTCGCTCAGTGTCATAAGTTTATCTATAAGCAAGAAGCTCTTTTCGGGTTTGAGGAGGCTTGTGTCTAGTAGCCTTGACTCACAATAGTCAAAAAAGTAGTAAGCACTATTTTCTGGTAGGTTGAGCTCGTTATATAAAAAGTCATCATTAAAGACAGGATGGTCTTCAAAGAGTTTTTCTAATTGTAAAGAAGTAATGGCTGGAGCTGTTTTTGCATTTCTCCGTCCGTCCTTTTTCTTAAATAGCTTACGTGCCTTTTTAAATAATGCAACAAAGTTAATTCCATAAGTTGACGCTTGTGGGACGTAGAGATGCCCGTTTTTATCAATATCTCCTAGTATAGATTGCTGGATAGTATGCTCATAAGCTGGTGCATTAAAAGTGGTATCTATTTTGGGTTTATTATGTAAGAGTACCTCGTCAAGTTCATTGTTTATTTCTTTTAACTCAATAACTATGGGACTAGTCATATCTTTTGTAGTGATTACTTTTAGTTGAGGTGCATATGGAAATAGATAGAAAGAAATAGAATCATTTACAGCTGCCGCAATTGTAAAGGAGCCATTACTAGTGCTTTGAGTTTGTATATTTCTTGACAGATTTTTTACACTTACACCTGGTAATGTTTGTGTTGCATTATAAATAGTCCCCTCGAGCGTCTGTGCTGAGGTGTAACTCCCCACCAAGCAAAAAAGAAAAAGTAACTTATAATTGATAAACGCTTTACTCACGTTTAAAAATATAAAACTATCATAGTATGAGAAGATTATGAATCATAAAGTCTTTATAAAAAAAACCAGCTCGTAATGAGCTGGTTTAAATATGTGTAATAATTAGTGTGAGGTTATCTTACTTGTTTTCCCACACATTATCTGTTTGATCTATATCTGCCATTTTTGACGTAGGATCAATCTTCATCATTTTTACTTTACTTATAGGTGCGTCTATCGTAAAGGTATATGTAGGGTTTGTCCAAGGCCAGTCTGCGAGTTGCTCGCGTGTAATGTTTGGCGTTGGGTTTGGCTTTTCGGCACGCATCATACGCAATGGCATATAGTATGATTTTTGAGCCCCGTCTGCCATATCTACATAAAGATCTATAGGCATAGGCATTAACCCTTTTCGCGTAAGCGTAACCTTTGTTTTGTTACCATCTGCTTCTACGCTTGTGATACCGTAGTCTATCGTATTTGTGGTTTGTGTCCAGTCTGTAAGATACCAGTCTAACTCCATACCAGAAACCTTCTCTGCCGTACGTTTAATATCATTAGGCGTAGGGTGCTTAAAAGCAAAATCGTCAAAGTATTTTTTGAGCGTTTTCTTAAGATTATCTTCCCCTATAACGTATCCTAGTTGTGCAAGAAATACAGCTCCTTTACTGTATGCAGCGATGCTGTAAGGCATATTCTCGTTGTAACGGTCTGCGTGTGTAGTTTGTGGTTGTTCTTTACCGCTTTTTACAAGGTAGTAGTAGCCTCTATATGATCCAGCAACTGGATTTGGGTTATCACCGCCTGTAAGTTCATTTTCGGCCAGAGCTGAGATATATGAAGTAAATCCTTCATCCATCCACTCGTGTTTTGCCTCATTACTAGCTAGTAAGAATTGAAACCAAGTATGTGCCATCTCGTGTGCAGTCACACCAAAAAGGCTTCCAAACTTGCGCTCACCAGTGATAAGTGTGCTCATTGCATACTCCATACCACCATCACCACCTTGTATCACAGAGTACTGCTTGTAAGGGTATGTACCTACGTGCTTGTTATAAAAGGCAAGTAAGTCTGCCGTCATAGGCTGTAGTTTTTTCCAGTTTGCCTTTATAGACTCTTTATTTTTATAGAAGAAGTGTAGCTCTGTATCATTTTCTCCCATAATCATATCGTGTACATACTCAGGATCTGCCGCCCAGGTGAAGTCGTGTACATTTGGTGCTTTAAAGTGCCATTGTAATTTACCACGCTTTGCGTTTTTACCAGGCTTCATAGAAGTACCAGCATACCCGTGACCCATACCTTCTGGGTCTTGTAAATAGCCTGTACCACCTACTGTGTAGTTTTCATCTATTGTGATTTTTACATCAAAGTCTCCCCATACACTGTGAAACTCACGAGCGATGTACGGGTCTGCGTGCCAGCCTTCAAAATCATATTCGGCCATTTTTGGGTACCACTGTGTCATAGACAGGGCAACACCTTCTTTATTGTTACGACCACTACGGCGTATCTGTACAGGTACTTGTCCTTTAAAATCCATATTAAAAGTCGTACTTGCTCCTGGTGCGATAGGTGCAGCAAGTTGCACTTCTAGCACAGTACCGGCAACCTCATAGTTTAATTTTTTACCATCTTGAGTAAGGCTATTTACTTTTATAAAGCCTATCTCATCTGGCCCTAGCTTGCTTATACGATCTTTAACACGACCATCTGGATCTGCAATGTTGCGTGAGCGCACATCCATCTCACTCCCTGGTTGAAATGCGTTAAAGTAAAGGTGATAATACACACGGTCTAGCGTCTCTGGTGAGTTGTTTGTATACACCAGCTTCTGTTTACCATCATATTGATAGTTTTTTACATTCATATCGATCTCCATCTCGTAGTCGACGTGTTGTTGCCAGTATGAGGTGTTGTTTTGTGCATACGCTTTCGCGAAAGCGAACAACGATACCATCACCAGTAATTTATAAGCGTTTTTCATTATAGATTGATTTAAAGTTAAAATCCCAAATTCAACTATCGAAGAACTTGGGATTTTTAGAAATTACTAAAATTATTTTTGTAGTTCTGCTAGTTTAAAAGCATTGTACATATTGACCATCTCACCAGATTTTGAAATATCGCTAAAACGCGCTTTCTTAGTCTCATCACCTCCTAAGATAACTTGAGTACCGGTAGCAAGACCACTAGCCATTATGATGTTTTTAATGTTTGCAGCACTTAATTTTGGATAATAGCTACGTAGCATTGCTGCAACACCAGCCGTGTTAGGCGATGCCATAGATGTACCTTGTAAAAACTCATACGTATCTTCTGGAGTGGTACTGTATATACGTACACCAGGAGCAAATACATCTACTTGAGATTTACCATAGTTTGAGAAGCTTGCTACAAGCTCACCACCATACTTAAGGTTAAGTGCTCCTACAGTAAGGAAAGTGTCACTCATCTCATTTACATTATCTATCTGGTCGTTAGGGTACACTCTATTTGCCGGATCATCAAGGCTTATCCCTTCATTACCCGCAGCATTTACGATAAGTACATCTTTCTTTGCCGCATATTTTATTGCGTCATAAACCCACTCTGGATTTTGAGAGTAGTATTTTCCAAAAGAGGTGTTGATCACCTTAGCACCATTATCTACCGCATAACGTATAGCTAGTGCGATATCTTTATCATACTCATCACCATCTGGTACTGCGCGTAGCGCCATAATCTTGATGTTTTTATTTGCAACACCATTCATACCTTTACCATTGTCACGCTCTGCAGCAATAATACCTGCTACGTGTGTACCGTGTTTTGCACCATCTGGTTCTGGCCCGTACACGTTGTTATTACCATAGTTTGTGTCTGTGATATCATAAGGATCATCACCTAGTACTTTTCTAAAATCTGCTGTTTTGTTGTAGTTTGCCTCGAGCTGATTTGTAAAGTAATCTACACCATCACTTATATTTTTAATAAACTCAGGTATAGAGTCTGCATAGCTCAACATCTGTGTTAAGAACGCAACGTGCTGCTGCATCTCTGCCGTAGGGTTTGCAATAGCTTTAAGATCTGCCGCTGTATAATCTTCCTTACCCAGTTTTGCTTTTACCGCTGCGTGTGATGTTTTAAGTTGCCCTAAAATTTGCTCGTAGCGTGTTTTATTTGCTTGTGCCTCTGTTACTTTTGTATCATACTCGCTTTTTGCTTTTTGATACTGCTGGAAGATTTCTCTTTGGTTTGCTGATATAGAAGCAAGTGTTTTGCCTTCAAACTGGCTCTCGTATCTTTTTATGATACGTACAAACTCTAGCTGCTCTGCATTTACATCACCTAGAAAATTCCACCCGTGTATATCATCTACATACCCGTTGTTATCATCATCTTTACCATTACCAGGTATCTCGTTAGGATTTGTCCAAATTTTATTTTTTAAATCTTCGTGCTCTATGTCTATACCAGAATCTATAACAGCAACTATAACTTGTTGTCCAGTTTTATTAGGTATAATTTCTTCATAGGTACGATTTACACTCATACCAGGTATGGTATCTGCTTTAAGGTCTGCATAGCTCCACGCTTTTTCTTGAGCATCTGTAAGGGCAGCTACTTTAAGCGGGTTGCTATCTACATTTTCAACCGGCACAGTAACCAGTGCGCTAGGCGTGTCACAGGCAGTAAGAAAAGCTGCAGCAGTAGCTGCAAGAAGAAAGGATTTTGTAGTTTGAATCTTCATATTATTAATTAAATAGTTCATTAAAGGTATAAATATCTTTTGCACGCACACCTTTTTCGGTATGTTGTACAGTAACAAGCTCATTATGAGCATCGTGTTCTAGCCAGAGGTAATAATTATTATCTGCCGCTTGTTTTAAAAATCGTTCTTTTTCATCTATAGATAAAAGCGGGCGTGTATCATAACCAGTCACATAAGGTACGGGTAAATGACCTAATGTAGGTACAAGATCTGCCATAAAAACGATGGTCTTACCTTGATACTGTATATGTGGTAACATTTGTTTTTCTGTATGACCATCTGCAAAGAGAATACCAAAACCTAACTCGCTATTTTCTTTAAATGCATTTTCTCCACGTTCTATAAAATGAAGATGGCCACTTTCTTGCATAGGGATGAGGTTTTCTTTTAAGAAACTCGCCTTCTCTCTATTATTAGGCTCAATAGCCCACTGCCAATGATTTTCATTAGTCCAGAACTTAGCATTTTTAAATGCTGGCTCGTATCCTGTGTGATCTTTGTTCCATTGTATGGCACCGCCTACGTGATCAAAATGCAGGTGCGTCATAAAAACATCTGTAACATCATCTCTATGAAAACCATACTTTGCCAGTGAGCTATCTATAGAGTGATTACCCCATCTACAATAGTAACCATAAAACTTATCAGACTGCTTGTCACCCATACCATTATCAATAAGGATAAGCTTATTTCCATCTTCTATAAGGAGACAGCGAGCTGCAATATCTATAAGGTTGTTACTATCTGCAGGGTTAGTACGACTCCATATGGACTTAGGTACCACGCCAAACATCGCACCGCCATCTAGTTTAAAATTACCAGCCTCAATAGGGTATATTTTCATAAAAACGTATCAATAGTAGTTGTGATGGCATTTTTTACGCTTTCGCGAAAGCGGAAACTACCTCAAAAAAAGGCTTTTATCCATCACATAAATCTCTGCAAAATACCAAAAAGAGAGTTTTTAAACCCTTATATACACTAGTTTTTAACAAAGAATTGTAACTTCACAACGAGAGCCAAAAGCTTTAAAACATTAATATCGCATCAAAACTGAATTCATATGTTAGAACTAGCCGGAATCATAATTTTAGGGATCATTGCACAATGGGCTGCCTGGCGTTTAAAATTACCTGCCATTTTACCGCTATTACTCATAGGTCTTTTTGTAGGACCTGTATCTACACTTATCTCTGAAGATGGTACAAAATGGATAGAACCCATTTGGAATGGAGAAGAAGGATTATTTCCGGGAGAGAGTCTGTACTACTTTGTCTCGCTAGCGATATCTATTATACTTTTTGAGGGCGGTCTTACCTTAAAACGTGACGAAATAAGAAATGTAGGCCCAGTAATTACAAAGCTTATCTCTATAGGAAGTCTCGTGACTTTTATAGGAGCAGGTCTTGCTGCCTACTGGATTTTTGGTTTAAGCTTACAGATATCATTACTTTTTTCTGGATTAATCATTGTAACCGGACCCACAGTAATATCACCTATATTAAGAAATGTACCCGTAAAGCGAGATATCTCTACCGTTCTTAAATGGGAAGGGATTCTTATAGATCCTATAGGAGCCCTTGTGGCGGTACTTATGTATGAGTTTATCTCTGTAGGGGAGGGCGCGGCTTTTACAAAAACGGCGCTGGTTGAGTTTGGAAAAATCGTACTTTTTGGTAGCACTTTTGGGTTTACGTTTGCACACGCGCTAGCGTTTATTGTAAAAAGAAAGCTAGTACCACACTACTTGATGAATGTTTTTACACTCGCGGCAGTACTAGGTGTATTTGTGATGTCAGACCAGTTTGCTCACGAGTCTGGACTGCTAGCCGTAGTTGTAATGGGGATGGTGTTAGGTAATATAAATCTACCTAATATTAAAGAGTTACTCTACTTTAAGGAGTCGCTTAGTG
This sequence comes from Dokdonia sp., assembly GCA_020628615.1. Taxonomy (GTDB): domain Bacteria; phylum Bacteroidota; class Bacteroidia; order Flavobacteriales; family Flavobacteriaceae; genus Dokdonia. The sequence goes on along the minus strand of JAHDEV010000029.1, from coordinate 16,073 downwards.
TACTACTTATATCGGTACTATTTATTTTGCTGTCGGCAAATATGAACCTTGTAGACCTTGAGTTACTATATAGATGGGAGACACTGGCATTATTTCTTGTTGTGGTGTTTATAGTGAGACCTATTGGGGTTTTCTTGAGTACTTGGGGCTCAGATTTACAGACTAATGCAAAACTTTTTATCTCTTGGGTGGGTCCACGCGGTATTGTAGCAGCAGGTATTGCTTCCCTCTTTGGGTCAAAACTTCTTATTAAAGGAGAGCCTGGTGCAGAGTATATCACACCACTTGTATTTATGATTGTACTCGGTACGGTACTCCTTAACGCGACAACGGCTAGGCTATTTGCAAAGGCGGTGGGCGTATTTTTAGTAAAATCTGAAGGAATACTTATAGTAGGTGCCTCAGAAATGCCACGTCTTATTGCTAAGTATCTTCAAAAAAATGGACGCCACGTAGTCTTGCTTGATAGCAACACAAACCACATACGTATCGCAAAAGAGGCAGGGCTTATGGCAATGCAGGCTAATATTTACTCTGACGATCTTACCGATGATGTAGAGCTAAGCGATATAGGATACCTAATGTCACTTACAGGTAATAGTGATATAAATAAGTATGCAATAAACCGTTTTAGAAAACAATTTGGCGAAAACGGAGCGTACCGTCTCATCTCAAAAAGAGAGATGGATAACATAGCACAGTTACCTAAAGAGGGTCTCTTCTCTGCAACAGATGATTTTATAAATATGACTGAGGTCACAAGGCAGTATCCTACCATAAGTGAAGTGCCTATTTCTACAAAAGAAGAGTACTCAAAAGTGGCAAAAATTATTACAGATGATGAAGAGATGATTCCTCTTTTTGTAAAACAGAAGGATGGAACCATACATATTATAGGTTCATTTGTACAAGAGCTTGACGTTAAGTCTTTCCAGGGGAGCCATATTGTTTATTTAGGAAAACCTTTTGATGAAGCATTGCTTGACACTCAAAAAGACAGTGATAAAAAGGTAGAAGAACCTTTAGAAAAGGAATAGGTTTTTAGTGCGCTTTCGCGAAAGCACTCTCAACCACTCCCATATCTATAGAAACGTTACTTTATGGCGAGTGGGTAATACTTTTTCTTGTAAAAGTAAATGAGCATCCCTGCCCTAAAAAGCATCCAGACCATAAAGGCACACCATATTCCCAAAATACCCCACCCCGTGTATTTACTTATATAAAGCACGGGTACAAAGCCTAAAAATGTAGCCACAAGGAGTGTGTTGCGTAACCAGCCCATCTCACCCAGCCCCTTAAAAATTGAGTCTAGTGTAAAGGCAATAGCATTAATAGGTTGCATTACTATAACCATAAAAAATACTCCATAAAAAACAGTAAGAACTGAAGTCTCGTTACTAAAGAGTAACCCCATAGGTTTATAAAGTATGGCACAAATAGTCATCAAGAAAACAGCAACAACAAGGTTATATTTTACAACTCGTTTTGTGAGTAACCAGAGGTTAGGGTAGTCTTTTGCTCCTAGCAGTCTACCGCTTAGTAGGTTGCCAGCTGCTCCATAGCCATCTATAAAGAATGCAGTAAAGAGCCATATATTTGCTGCAATGGTGTGCGCTGCCACTGTCTCATCACTTATTGCGGTCGCCTCACGTACAGCAAGCACAAGAGCCACATTGAGAGAAAATGATCTTACAAAAAGATTAAGACTCATCGATATAAGTCTTTTAATCTCTGGATGCAGCGGTAATCGTAGTCTAAGAGTAACGTCTGTCTTTATAAGTAAAAGCACAAGCGCTAGTATGGCCATTACAGCCTGTGCTGCGAGACTTGCCCAGGCAGCACCCTTAACCCCCATAGGCTCAATAATACCGTCTACGCCGTATACAAGCATAAAGTCAAGACCTATGTTAAGAGAGGCACCTATAATAGCTACAACCATAGGCCAGAAGGTATTTTGTAACCCTCTAAAAATTCCAAACACAGCAAAGGTGAACAGTGTAAGTGGGAAACCCCACACACGTATATTATAATAGTCTATACTTAAAGATAGCACTAGCCCCTTTGCATTGAGAAGCATAAAAATCTCTTTTACAAAAAAGTATGTACTTCCTAAAACAATGATAGATAGAATGATATTAAAGTAAATAGCCTGTGCCGGCAAGACTTTTATATCTTCGAGCTTACCTGCACCTAGGTTTTGAGATATGATGGCAGAAATGGCGCTACGTGTTTGCCCTAGTATCCATATAAGCATAGAGAGAAAAGAACCCACAATACCTACAGCAGCGAGTGCTTCGACACTATTTTCTGCGATGTTACCTACTACTGCAGCATCTGTACTAGACAGTACTGGTTCTGCAATACCAGCAATGAGCGCAGGAACGGCCAGTTGCTGTATGCGCTTAAAGGAAATATCTACAGTATGTGATTGTACGGTGATAACTCAGCCTTTTAAAAAAATGAGTTACAAAAATACATCTTATATAATGCGCTCATAACAATAGAAGGGGTCATTGCTTTGTTTTGGAAAATAAATGCTGTCTAGCCGTTTATAACCGCGAGCTTCATAAAATTTTTGATTACGCTTATTTTGTGAGAATGTGTCAAGCCTTATGGATGGAGCCCCAGCTTGTTGTGCAAATTGATATGCATAGTCCATCATCTTTCTTGCATAACCTTTGCCCTGCATCGCTGGGTGAACGGCCAGTCTGTGTATATAAATGTTGTCCTTTGAGGGTGTTAACCATTCAACATCTTCATACTCCTTATCCATAATGGTAGACACCACGATGGTTCCTATGATAGCTGTGTCCTTTTTTAAAACAGAGAGTTCATTGCGATCTATATCTTGCTCAAAAGCGCTGGCACTGGGATAATGCTCATTCCATTGATAGATGCCTTTATCAATCATAGATTTTGCACAAGCCTTAGTAAGAGCAAGTATCTCTGGAATGTCTATTTTTTTTGCCTTTACAATCACAGTTTGAAAGTATTTTTGTAATCTTATGTAAAATTACAAATTACGGTATGAAAAATATTCTTGTTCCTATAGGTTCATCAAAAAGTGCGGTGAACACACTTCAATATGCAATAGATCTTGCCCAAGAGGTAGATGCAAATGTGTATGTTATCTCAGTGTTTCAAGAATTTTCTAAAGCAGGAAGTGCCTCAAAATTAAACACCGTTCTTAAAGAAGATACAGAAAACACGCTAGAGAAAGTGGTAAGTACGGTAGATCATAAAGGAGTCTCTGTTGTATCACATCCTATAAAGGGTGGAGTGGTAGATGGTGTAGAGCGTTTTAATAAACACGTACCTGTAGACCTAATGGTTTTGTCTCCACGCAGTAACTCTGTGCGTGATGAGGTATATCTTGGTAATACTACTGGAAAGCTCGTAAAGAGTACAAATATACCAGCGCTTATTGTGCCAGAAAATGAAACTTTTAAGCAGCCATCTCAAATACTAATGGCTTTTAAAAATGGAAATTTTGATAAAAAACGACATTTAGAACCGCTTAAAAAAATGCAAAAGCATTTTGGTACAGAGATTCAACTGCTACACGTAGAAACTCCAGAAAGTGATGAAAAGATGAAGCAAATTTCTGAAGATCTTAAAGAGATAAGTGCATCTTATAAAACTACTTCAAACGCAACAACATATCAAGGCGTTCTTGAGCACTTTCAGTCTGTAAATCCAGATATGGTTTGTGTGGTGCGCAGAAAGAGAGGTTTCTTTAAGAAGCTTTGGGAGAAAAATGTAGTGCTTAAGAAAGAGTTTTTTACATCTAAGCCACTACTCATTTTAAGAGTTCAAGAGTAAATTTTAATTTCGGTACTAATACGAAATTGAAAACTAGAATTCGACGCATAAACTTAAAAAAAGAGGACCCATCAATGCCTATTGATGGGTTTTTATATGTTTTTAGTACGCTTTCGCGAAAGCGTAAACTACCTTTCTGTAAAGGGTATAGAAGGGTCTAATATTTCGTTTACCAATCTTTTTAAAACGGCCTCAAACTCCAGGAGTGTCTCTGCTGAGATCTCTTGATTTTTATTGTAATTAAAGGCTAAGAAACCCGATTGTAGATTTTTAAACGAAATAATCCCAGCACTTACAGGGAAGCTTAGTGGCTTTTTCTTATTGAGCATATAAGCATACATAAGGACTTGAAAGGCTTTCTCAAACTTACCCTCTGGAAGGAGTAAGTCTTCATATGATTTTAGGTTGAGATCTGTCTGTGCTACTTTACCAGTTTTATAATCTACTATATTGAGATTTCCATTGCGTTGCTCTACGAGATCTACTTTACCTCTTAGGGAAACAGTGTCTGTGAGGGGTATGTCTCGCAAATCATCTTCTACCGCCTGTATTGTAACGACATCACCCTTTTTAAGCAGAGATCTCTCTCTTTTTAGGTAATTGTAAACGTAGCGACATATCACCGCGTAGATGATCTTATTTTTACCTTCTTGTATATGAGTGAGGCCATACTCTAGTTTAAATTGATTACGCACCTCGGGTTCGATACCTTTTATGAGATTTTTTAAAATATCTTCTGTAAGTACAATACCTATGTGTGGTTTATAAAGCTCCTCTAGCGTATTATGTACAATGGTACCCATTGTATTTGCCGCCACAGTTTCTTCTACTTCATCACTACTATCTATGCCCAGAATGTATCGTTCATAAAACACGACAGGATTGCGCAAGTACGTAGTAAGCGCAGAAGGAGATATACCTTTCTTAAAAAGGCGAGATAACTTTGTGATTACCTCTGGTGTTTTTTCTATTTTTTGTGCAGTTATTGTGGCGGGTTGTGAAGCGGGAGTAACCGTATATTTATGTATGGTATGTATTCCTTCTTCTTCTATCTGTCTTATAAATCTACTTTGTTCACTACTACCCAGCCCTGTGCTGTGAGTGGTATATAATAAATCTACAGTGCGTGCCCTATGTAATAAATGATAGAAGTGATAGGCATATACAGCATCTTTTTCTGAGTAGGTAGGTAGGTCATATAACTTTTTTAAATCATAGGGTATGTAAGAGTTTTGGCTCTTTCCAGAAGGAAGTATGCCCTCATTAACCGAGGTGAGTATTACGTGCTCATAATCTAGCACACGAGATTCTAGCACTCCCATTATTTGTAACCCCTCATCTGGATCGCCTTTAAGGTCTATCGTTTCTGAAGATATAATATCACGATAGAAAAGAATAAATGTAGCAACATCTGTTATATGGTCTCTATCATCCATAAGCGTTTTTAACTTATTAAATGCTACATAAAAGCCATATAAGTACTCTACTTGCAGTGCGTCTTTGCTTTCATCATAACTAGTTCTTAGTTCTTGTATGATATTAAGGCAATTTGTGACTGCACTTTTGGGCTGATTGTCCCACTCTAAGAAGAGCATTTTTGTGATCTTTAGGTCACTTGGTTTCAATTTTGTAAGAATATCTTCTAGTGAAACATATATGAGATTTTTTGTGATAATTTCTTCTTGAAGTACTGTTGCCGTATCACCTAGCAGTGATTGTGTTATTGGGTTACGTAGTATCTTTAAAACCTCCTTAAAATAATAGCCGCTTTTTTGCGGGTTTTTCTTTAACGATAGTAATTGATCAAAGAATGAAGCTGTAGGAGTTTTACCTATAGGAATTCCCATCGTAATATTCACTTTATGAATATGCGTAGGTAATGCATTAAGAACGGGTAATAATAGTGCCTCATCACCTAGAACTATTGCGGTACTCGATAAGTTTTTTTGAGGTATATTTTCTAATATGGACCCAAGTGTCTTAGCCTGTAGTATATCTTGAGAGCAAGCGTATGTGCTAATTACTTTTGAGGTACTATAATTATCAAAACTCCAAGAAAAGTCATTTTGCCCGTAATAAGACCAGTCCTTCTTGTATTTTTTTATAAAGAGGTTAGTCTCGTGATATGGGTTTTTGACGAATGACTTTTCTGTATCCCAATATATCTCAGAATTTCCAGAGGCTAGTATAGCTTGTATAATTTGTTGCTCTGCGGTGTTGAGAGCGTTAAAACCCAGAAAGATGTGACGTATCTCTAAAGATGAGGATATGTAGTGTTCTATAACTTCTACAGCTTGTCTATAAATATATCCTTGGTGTACAGCATCTGTACGCAGAGATTTCTCGCAAAAAACGGTGTAGATCTCAAGCAAGTTGTTCCAGAAGTCTATATAATTTACAACAATCTCATTTGTAGAAGAAGACCAGTGTTCTGATAACTCTTTTACATCTTTGAGATGATTAAAGACTTCTTTTTGATCGAGTAAAAATCTATCTACTTCATTAAAATCACTAAGTATGGATTGCGCCCATCCACAGAAAGTTTGAAAAGGAACTAATTTCTCTTTTTCTACAACGTCTGTATAGCTTTCATAAAGATTAAAAATTAGGTCTACATTACTCGCAGACTTTAATCCTGTAATGTGAGATATAAATTCTTCAATAGAGAAAATTTGTGGAGCAAATGAGGTTTTATTTGCCCTAGAAGCTATTTTTTTTCTTAAAGTATTACCAGCTCTTCTACTGGGAACAATATATATAAGGTTAGCACCTTCAATATTGTGTTCTTTATTTAGTACTACGTCTATAAAACTTTGCATAGTCTAAAATAAAAAACGCCTCGCAATTGCGAGGCGTTTTTAAGATTATAAAAATCTTATTTTATTTCTATTGCTCAAGAATAGAAAGCTCAACACGTCTGTTTTCTTGACGTCCTGCAGCAGTTTTATTTGAAGCAACTGGTCTAGCTTCACCAAATCCTTTAGACTCTAAACGAGACGCTGGGATTCCTTTTCCTGTTAAGTAGCTTCTTACTGAAGCAGCTCTCTGGTCAGAAAGGTTTAGGTTATATGCATCACGACCTCTATCATCTGTGTGACCTTCGATAAGGAAACGAGTTGTTGGGTACTCCATCATTATTGAAGCAACGTTATCAAGAGTTGCGTAAGACTCAGAACGTAAAGAAGCTTTGTTGTAATCAAAAAGTACGTTTTTAAACTGTACATTAAGGTCATTAAGAACCTCAACAGATACTTCTGGACATCCATTGTTTGCTACAGTACCTGCAACGTCTGGACATTCATCATCTTTATCTAATACACCGTCACCATCTTTATCTTGGTAAGGACATCCATTGTTTGCACGTGGTCCTGCCTCGTTTGGACAAGCATCATCAGCATCTTTGATACCATCACCATCTGCATCTGGACAACCACCTAAAGCAGCGATACCAGCAACAGTAGGACAAGCATCCTTAGGATCAGGAATACCATCACCGTCTGTATCAGGACAACCATCAAACTCTGCTAAACCAGCAACAGTAGGACAAGCATCTTTAGAATCTTGGATACCGTCACCGTCAGAATCTGGACATCCGTCAAATTCAGGAAGACCTGCAACTTCTGGACAAGCGTCATCTTTGTCATATATTCCATCACCATCTGTATCTTTTCCTCCGAAAACGATACCTACAGCAGCAACGTGTTGGAAGTGCTTGATTCCATCATCTTCAAAAGCGTGCTTATATTTAGATTGTAAACCAATGTTAAAGTTTTCACCTAACCAAATTTTAACTCCGGCAGCAGCATTTGCAGTTCCAAATCCACCTAACTCACCGTCTAGAGAACTTTCTACCCACGTATAACCAGCACCTACAGAAAGAGAAGGATCAAACCATCCACCTTCACCGTTGATAAGGTCTCTTAAGCTATAAGAGAAATCTCCATCAGCACCGTAGTATTGTAATTCATTTCTTGGTCTTTCATCACCTAATTTGTCAATTCTGTTTAATGAACCAGATACTCCAAATGTGAAACCATCTCCTAAGTAGCGAGAAACGTTTACATAAGAAACTGAAGGTACGATGCTCCAGTGATCTTCAACATTAAAAAATTCTTCAAAAAGATTACCTCTTAATTCACCAGCTCCTGGAGATACGTCTAGTGCGTCACCTACTGGGTAAGTGTCAATTGCGTTTGCTCCGACTGAGATAGCCCAAGGATTGTTTGCGTCTTGTGCATTCACTGATCCTAAAGCAAGAATCATAAGTGCTGCAACTAAAAATCTGCTAAGATGTTTCATTGTTTAGTCTTAAATTTTAAGTGTTAATTACCGACAAAAGTAAGTTGTTAAAATTAATCAACAAAGCTAAAAGTACTAAATTTTTACAAACCACCCTTATAAACAGGGGGTAAGCAACCTCTAAATTACCTTTAATTCTTTACCCACTTTCGTAAAAGCTGCAATGGCGGCATCAAGATGTGCCATAGAATGTGCAGCGCTTAATTGTACGCGTATACGCGCTTTTCCCTTTGGTACCACGGGAAAGAAGAATCCTATAACATAAATTCCCTCGTCCAAAAGTGCATCCGCCATATCTTGAGAGAGCTTTGCATCATATAGCATTACAGGAACAATTGCAGAGTCTCCATCTATAATATCAAAACCTGCTTTTTTCATCCCTTTTTTGAAATAGGCTGTATTTTCTGCTAGCTTATCTCGTAAAGAAGTGTCTTTTTCTAATAAATCTAAGACTTTTATTGAAGCACCCACAATGGCCGGAGCTAGTGAATTTGAAAACAAATATGGACGACTGCGCTGGCGTAGTATTTCTATCACCTCTTTTTTTGCAGTTGTGTATCCACCCATCGCGCCACCCAGTGCTTTACCTAAAGTACCAGTTATTATATCTACACGACCTAGTACACCTTTTTCTTCTAGTGTACCTATACCGCGCTCACCTATAAAACCTGTAGCGTGACATTCATCTATCATAACAAGCGCGTCATACTTATCTGCTAGATCACAGATCTCATCTAGAGGAGCCACAAGACCATCCATTGAGAATACACCGTCTGTTACAATTATTTTGTGACGAGCGCCATCTGCATTTGCTTTTTTGAGCTGTTCTTCTAAATCTGCCATATCATTATTTGCATAGCGATATCTAGCAGCTTTACAAAGTCGTACCCCGTCTATAATAGAAGCGTGGTTAAGCGAGTCAGATATAATCGCATCCTCCTTACCTAGTAGCGGCTCAAAAACACCACCATTTGCATCAAAGGCTGCAGCATATAATATAGTGTCTTCTGTGCCATAAAATTTTGCAATACGTTGCTCCAGTTCTTTATGTATGTCTTGTGTACCACAAATAAAACGTACAGAACTCATCCCAAAACCGTGAGTATCCATAGTATCTTTTGCAGCTTGTATTACTTCTGGGTGTGATGATAGCCCTAGATAGTTATTTGCACAAAAGTTTATTACCTCTTCTCCTGTAGAAATTTTGATTACCGCATCTTGAGGAGATGTGATAATACGTTCCTTTTTATAGAGTCCTGCATCTTTAATTTCTGCAAGTTCTTTTTGTAAGTGTTGTTGTATACTACCGTACATATGTGTTTGTTTTTTACAAAGGTATTAAACCGCAACTACTTCTATCGTGCTGTCTATATAAACAAGCAGTTTATGCGTTACATTATAGCCCATCTCTTGATATAAGCTTGCGTAGGTTGCAAGTTGCTTTGCATATGACTCGTTATGGGCACCCGTCTTATAGTCTATAATGATTGTGCTTCCCTCTGGAGTAACAACCACACGATCAGGGATATGAAAACGACCATCGCTAGCCAGTATCATACGCTCATTATAAACCGTGTTTTCTTCTTCAAAAAATAACTTTAGGTCTTGATGTGAGACAACCTGATTCATTATGTTCGTCATAACCTTTTGGCTTTCTTGAGGTATGATACCCTGGCGCACCGCATCATCTACTACGGCTGTAATTGTATTGTGGTCTGTAACAGCCGCCATTAACTCGTGTATGAGATTACCGTAGGTTATAGCATTTTGCTTTTTCTCATCCCATAAAAAACTAGCCTGAGTAATTACTTGTATACCTAATTCTTCTTTGGCTGTAGACCGTATGGTGGGTACAAAGGATGTATAATCGTTTACTTCTTCTTTTTTATGAGCAGGGGTTTCTGTCCCAAAGGAGTAAACTCGCTGGTCGTTATTCCATATATTATGTGCCTGCAAGTATTCGATAAAAAGGTCACTATAAGAACCTATTTTTTTTACGCTTTCGCGAAAGCGTGATAACACATATAATCGCTCAGAAGCTCTAGTAAGCGCCACATACAAAACATTAATAGTGTCAAATTGTTGCTCATTATTTCTTTTTTCAAAAAGAGCGGTACCCGCCTCTCCAAAATCATTAAGCGCATTATTATGCGGAACCATTAGTGTCTCAAAATCACTTATATCTTCATTTTCCATAGGGTACCACTGGTGCTCACCACGAGTACGATATAAGTCTGAGTCTGCATAAGGATAAATTACCACCGGAAATTCTAGCCCTTTGGATTTATGTATACTCATAATCTGTACAGCGCTATCTTGTGCTGGAGCTACAATGCTTGCTTTCTCTCTTTTTTCTTCCCAGTAGTCTATAAAACCTAGAACGCCGCCACTATTACCTTGTGCATAATTATATGCTAGGTCAAGATAAGCCACAACATAGGCGTCAGATAATGGGGCTAAGTAAAAGGAGCGAATGATATACTCTATATACTCATAAAGAGAGAGGTTTTTTAAGTAATCAAGATGTATAAAAACATCAAAAGCTTTGAGTTGCTCTAAAAATTCTGATAATGTGCTAGCGGTATGAGTACTGTAAAAATTATGGGTATCTTTTATCTTATAATGTGCTCCTAAAAAGTAAAGTACAGCAAGTCTATACTCTAACTGTTTTGGAAAAGAAAGCATCGTGATAAAGTTGTGTATAAACTGCACGGTAGGAGAATTTTCGATAAGTAAACTCTCTGAAGATACCACCTCTGTACCCGCCTCTTGTAATACTTGTGCTATATGAGTGCCGTGCTTGTTACTTCTGGTAAGTATACAGATATCACTGTGTAAATAACCTTGTGAAGTGACGTCGTTTATAATTTCTAGTATACGCTCAGGATACAGTAAATCTGCTTCGGTGTTGTTTTCATAATCAATAAACTCTAGGGAGACATACCCATTTTTTTTGCTGTTTGTACCCTGTGAGTTATCTGCTTTATATATCTCACCATAAAGCTCATTATCAAAATGAGTTGCCAGGTGTGTAAAAAAGCTATTGTTAAAATGAATAATAGACTCATTACTTCTATAATTAGTATCTAAGCGAGCCACGGTAGCCTCTGTGGTAAAAGGATTAACCTGATGACTGAGAGCGATAAACTGCTCTGCTTCTCCACCACGCCATCTATAAATTGCTTGTTTTGGGTCACCTACTAGTAGTAGAGAATTACTCACTTCATCTCCAGAAGCACTACTTATGGTATTATCTATAAGTGGTACAAGGTTATCCCATTGCATTACAGAGGTGTCTTGAAACTCATCTATAAAGTAGTTTGTGTAACGCTCACCTAGTCGCTCATATAAAAATGCAGCAGGCTGATCTTTAAGCGATGTTGAAATAAGGGAGTTAAAATCAGAAATGAGCAATACATTTTCTTCTTCTTTAATAAGGTCGAGCTCCTTTTTTATAAGGTGTAAAACAGAAAGTGGTATAAGTTTAGAGCGAAAAGCTTCATACTTCTTTTGCTGTGCAGTAAGAGATTTTAGTTTTAAAAAGTCATCTACAAAGCGCTGCCTGTTTGCATCTATTATAGATTTTATATCATCTTTTTGTCCTTTTGTATAAAATGCATATTCTTCAATATTATCTTTATAACCAGAACCAGAATATTTTAGGCCTCTTACACCACTTGCCACTTGGACTATAAATTTATAATAATAGCCGCTGGCAAAACTTTTTTGATCAAGCCCCAGGCCGTGTATAAAATCTATAAGATTTTTACCCGTTTCTTGCTGTTTGCTAGCCAGAGACTTAATTTGAATATTAAGAAATGTAGCAAGAGCATCAAAGTCACTTAAAGACTTACCTTTAAGAAGCTCTAGTGCTTTGAGGTCATTTTCATTATGTAGTAGCGAGGCAATTTCTAGTAAATCTCTACTTATATCCCAGCTTTTATCATCGTCTGCTTTTTCAAGAGCAAAATCTACGAGCACCTTTGTAATAGTGTTATCTACACCCACCTTTGCCACAAGAGCATCTACAGCCTGCGCACTAAGCGTTTTTTGATCTAGAGACACTTCAAAACTGCTAGAGATATTAAGATCTTTTGCAAAGGTGCGTATGATTCTATGCGTAAGGGTGTCTATAGTCACAATGTCAAAAGCCGCATAATTGTGCAATATTCTATTAAGAATCTCTTTAGATTTATGCACAACCTCACTTACTGGTAAGTTACTAGCACTGGCCAGATCATCTAGCATATCTGGTTTATCGCCACCATTATAATCGCCTATAGCTTTAAGAGTATCTAGCACCCTGTTTTTCATCTCTGCCACAGCCTTGTTTGTAAAAGTGATGGCTAGTAAATGTCTAAACTTGTTAGGGTCATTACTTTTAAGAAGTGTAGTGATATATTGCTTTACAAGGCTGTATGTTTTACCAGATCCTGCAGAGGCATTGAGAACAATAAAGCTATTCTTTTCGGTCATAGCACTAAGATAGGAAAAGCCACCCATAAAAGGTGGCCTTGTCAAACATCAAACTAATAAAAATATAGACACGTATAATACCCCTAAAATGAGTGTCTATATGTATAAGACCATTATTTTCTAAATAGTTGCGTTAATTTGTTGAGTATTATTACGCTTTCGCGAAAGCGTACACCCATTTATAAGAATTCTATAACACAAAGAATACCTTACTTTATGTAACTTTGTTAAAATCAGAATTGAAGTTTAACCAAAAACGAAAGAGAAATGTCATTTACCTTACCAGAATTACCATATGCAAAAGATGCTCTAGAGCCTAACATTGATGCAAAGACAATGGAAATCCACCACGGAAAACACCACGCTGGATATACTACAAAATTAAACAAAGCCATAGAGGGAACAGACCTTGACGGTAAGACTATAGAAAATATACTTATTAACCTAGATATGTCTAACACTGCGGTGCGTAATAACGGTGGAGGTTTTTATAACCACAGACTTTTTTGGGAAGTAATGTCTCCAGACGGTGGAGGAGAGCCTACAGGTGAACTAGCAGATGCAATAAATGCAGCTTATGGAAACTTTGAGTCTTTTAAAGACAAGTTCTCATCTGCAGCAGGAGGGCAGTTTGGTTCTGGATGGGCTTGGCTATGTGTGCACGAAGGAGGAAAAGTTGAGGTTTGCTCAACACCTAATCAAGATAACCCGCTTATGCCTAAAGTAGGTTGTGGAGGAACTCCTATTTTAGGACTTGATGTATGGGAGCACGCATACTACCTTAATTACCAAAACAGACGTCCAGATTATGTAAATGCATTTTTTAATGTAATTAACTGGGATAAGGTAAGCGCATTATATGCTCAGAACAAATAAGCAGTAGCTTATTAATACTTTAAAAAAAAGGACCACTCATTGAGTGGTCCTTTTTTTATTCTTGAGACATTGATACTACGCTAAAGCAAGTATCTCAAGGGGCATAGTCAGATTTTTTTAATAAGAAATTGACTACATAGTTTGCGTGAAATTAGCGCATAAAAAAAGGCGGAAAGATCCACCTTTTTTTGCCCCAAATCTACCATTAACTTAACCTACTTATGTTATGGCTTTGCTAATATAGGTGTCATTTTTTAAGTATTACTTAAATTTTAGATAAAAAACTCAATTTTTAGACGAAATACACAGTTTTTTAATAATTTAAGGTTTTCTTAAGAAGCTCATTAATAGGCTCTTTCTTTATTTCCTTCCACAAAGTTTATAAAAGCTCTATTAACTACGCGGTGTCCTCCGTTAGTAGGATAGTCTCCGGTAAAATACCAGTCTCCTAGGTTTTCTGGACACGCTTTGTGTAGACTCTCTACGGTTTGGTAAATGATTTCTACTTCTGTTTTTATAGTACTATCTGTAAGCAACTGAGCGATTTTTTTAGAAATCTCACGTTGCGTAAACGGCTCATAAATGCGCTTTACGTAGTTCTTAACGTGTTTATCTTTAAGATCTACTTGCTCTTTACATTGCTGGTATACTTCATCTATAAGATTTTCCTTTCCGTTTTCTTTTAGTAACGCTATCGCTGCTCTAAAGGCAATAAAGTCTTCTAGTCTTGCCATATCAATACCATAACAATCTGGATATCTAATTTGAGGGGCGCTTGATACTACAATGATTTTGGCTGGATTTAAACGAGCCATCATTTTGATAATACTCTTTTTAAGAGTGGTACCTCTCACGATACTATCGTCTATAATCACGAGCTTATCTTCTGGCTTTATTACTCCGTAGGTGACATCATAAACGTGAGCAACTAGATCATCACGACTACTATCTTCTGTAATAAACGTACGAAGCTTTGCATCTTTTATAGCTATCTTCTCGGTACGTAAACGTTGTGATAAGATCTCTGTGAGTTGCTCTTCTGTAAGTTCTCCTTTTGCTGCAAGAATTTTTTCTCCTTTCTGCCTGTTTAGTTCATCTTGGGCTGCTTCTACCATCCCATAAAAAGATGTTTCGGCAGTGTTAGGTATAAAAGAGAATACAGAGTTTTTTGTATCGTGATTAATGCTTTCGAGTACACGTGGCATTAATAAACGTCCTAGCATTTTACGCTCTTTATAAATCTCGGCATCAGAACCTCTTGAGAAATAAATGCGCTCAAAAGAACACGCTTTTCGCGTAAGCGGTTCTAAAATTTGCTCTACAGTAAGTGTTCCGTTTTTCTTTACAATAACTGCGGCTCCTGGGTCTAGCTCTTTTACCTCTTCAAAAGGCACGTTAAAGGCGGTTTGTATAACTGGGCGCTCACTCGCTACCACGGCTACCTCGTCATTTTCAAAATAGTAGGCAGGGCGTATACCTGCTGGATCTCTTAGTACAAATGCATCTCCGTGACCTAGAAGTCCTGCCATTGCATAACCTCCATCCCAATCTTTTGAAGCACGGCGTAAAATTTTTGCCACCTTGAGACGCTCTGCAATTTGAGGTGAGGCTTGTTGTTTATTAAAACCTTCCTTTTTAAGTTTTTTGTAAAGTTTTGCTACTTCATCATCTAGAAAGTGACCTATCTTCTCCATCACTGTGATAGTGTCTGCTTGCTCCTTAGGGTGCTGTCCTAGTGAAACGAGCTTGTTAAAAAGCTTGTTTACATTAGTCATATTAAAATTACCCGCAACTATGAGGTTACGGTGCATCCAGTTGTTTTGACGCAAGAATGGGTGTACACTCTCTACACTGTTTTTTCCAAAGGTCCCATAGCGCACGTGACCTAATAAAAGCTCGCCTATGTATGGAACATTACTTTTTTGCCAGGCTACGTCATCCTTTTTATCTGGATTTGCCGTCATAAGGGTATTGATACGCCCATTAATCTCTGCAAAAATATCTTGTATGGGTTGTTGTGCCGTAGAGCGCTGTCTTGAGATGTAACGCTCACCCGGAGCAACATCTAGTTTTATACTGGCAAAACCAGCTCCGTCTTGACCACGGTTGTGCTGTTTTTCCATCATAAGGTACATCTTGTTTACACCGTAAAAAGCGGTACCGTATTTTTCTTTATAAAATTCTAGTGGTTTTTTTAGTCTTATTACTGCAATACCACATTCGTGCTTAATAGCGTCACTCATAGCTTTATAAAACAAAAGCGCTCCAAAAATTTGGAGCGCAGGATTTAGTCGTTTATGTTTATGTCAAATTGAACAAGTTGTTTAAACTGATGCAATCTTTCTTTTATTTCTTCTGGGGTTACAGATTGTAATCGCTCTGTTCCAAATTTTTCTACAGTAAAGGATGCGAGACAAGAGCCATATATAAGAGCCGTCTTCATTGTCTCAAAAGAAGTGTCTCCGGCTTGTGCAATATAACCTGCAAATCCTCCTGCAAAGGTGTCTCCAGCTCCCGTAGGGTCAAAAACGTCTGACAGTGGCAGTGCTGGTGCAAAAAACATTTTATCTCCTTCAAAGATAAGTGCTCCGTGCTCACCC
>JAHDEV010000215.1 GCA_020628615.1 Dokdonia sp. | reverse complement strand
CTTCTATTTTACGGTCAAAGCCTTGGCCTCAATATGCTATTATTTTCAATAATTGCAGTAGTAGCGGTTCTTATCATTCGTCCGGAAACCAAGTCCAACAAATCATTTCTCCTTGCTGCAGGACTCTATGTATTGAGTGCCGTGTTTGTATTTACAGTAAATAGTTTGCTTGCAATCACCACTTGTATTTTGGCTTTTATTGTATTTGCAGGTAGTATCTCGGGAATTAAAAACGCAGTATATGTCCAGTGGCTCAACGGACTGTATCAATCTTTGCTAGGTGCTTTACATAGTACGATGAATCCTAATAAAGACATCCCTAAGGCAAAAAGTAATCACAATTATAAATTTATCATCCTTACCACAGCTATTGTCACTACGCTGGTAGTGGTTTTTGCGATGCTTTATGGTAAAGCAAACCCTATACTAGGTGAATGGATTGCGGCTATTAATCTTGATTTTATAAACTTTAATTGGCTACTCACTACAGCTATGGGGTATTATTTAATTATAAATCTAACCTCAAAAGCAGAGCTCGACATCATTACTTCTATAGATCGCGATGCTTCCACTACCCTATCTGAACAACCTATATCTGACATTAAAGCTACTACCCTTAATAGAGAACAACTACTGGGCACCATTCTATTAGGAGCACTTAATGCGCTCATTATAATATTTATCACTACAGATATTTGGTATATACTTCACGACCCCCTTGCGGATGCAGCTACACTTTCTACCACGGTACACGATGGCGTGAGTGCGCTTATCACTTCTATTATTATTGCGATTACTACGATATTAATTCTCTTTCGCGGTGATCTTAATTTTTACAAAAAAAGTGAGACACTTAGACGTTTTACCTATGTATGGATTGCGCTTAACATAATTATCATCCTATTTACGGCTTATAAAAACTATATGTACAGCAGTGGTTTCGGACTTACCTACAAAAGAATAGGGGTGTTTATTTATCTCGCACTATGTATTGCTGGTATGATCACTACTTATGTAAAAATCGTGCGTAAAAACAACCTACTATTTATCGTAAAAGCAAATACTCGTATTGCATTTATAATTCTGATTGTCGTTTCAGGTTTTAACTGGGATCGTGCGATTACTACATATAATCTGCATGAAGTAGCCTCTCCAGATGTCAATTACCTCCTCTCTATGGGGAATAGCAATGGAGATATTTTATACGCTTTCGCGAAAGCGCACCCAGAAAAACCTATGAATCGTACAAATATTCAACATAGATATGAGCAATGGCAAACTTCTTTATCTGAAGAAACCTGGCAATCCAAAACACTTCTAGGCCTACTAAACCCAAACAAATCAAGTTATGAAATTACCGACACCGCAGCACGCAATTAATCGATTTGCGATAAAGCTAGCAGCATTTAGTGCCTGTCTTGGGATCTTATTTGTAATTGTATATATGATTACGAAAGATATTGAAGTTGCTATGGTAGGTTACTTACACTTAATCCCAACAGTAATCGTACATCTCGTGGTTTTTATATGGGTATTCTTTAATGCTGCAATACACCGCAATGAGCTTCCAGAGCATTTTTTGACACTTGTCATTATGCTATTAAATATTCCGCTAGCTTTTGCATGCGGGGCAATTGTTCTTAATTTTTTATAGTCATGGAAAAAATTATCATCTCAAAACTTAGAGAATTCTATATTCTCTTAGGAGGGCTATTATTATGCTTTGTTTTACTTGCGGTACGCATTAAGATGACTGGGACCTTTTTCTTTCTCTTTTTGGTATGGAACCTGTTTCTTGCATTTATACCTTATGCTTGTTCGCTATTATTAGTATCAAAAGAACAATGGATGCAATCTAGCTGGAAGTGGATTCCAATAGCAATGACATGGTTACTTTTTTTGCCTAATACGCCTTATTTAATAAGTGACCTACAGCACTTACAGCATAGTACTCCAGATGTTATTTGGTACGACATCTTAATACTCACAGCCTTTGTATGGTATGCGCTGTTTATAATGTACTTAACGGTAAGTGACATGCAAAAGCTCCTAGTTTTAAAATTGAAATCTCAATATATTTCTTATGTTACCATAGGCATATTTATCCTTTGTGGCTTTGGTATTTATCTAGGTAGATTTTTAAGATGGAATAGCTGGGACATTATTCAAAATCCTCTGGGTCTTACTAACGACATATGGTATCAAATAAGACATCCATTTATAAACAGTAAAACCTGGATGGTCACATTTGGTTACGCAGCTATCATGATGCTTTCCTTTTTTGGGCTACAATTCACTCATTCAAAACACAAAAACTAATGCGCTTATCAATTAAATACATCATCGCATTCTTAGTCCTACTAGCAACGGAAATATTTATTGCCATTTACGTACATGACGATTTCATAAGACCTTACTTAGGCGATAGTATTGTTGTAGTCTTAATCTATGTGCTTATAATGGGATTGTTTAATATCCCGAGAAGTTTTAAAAGCAAAAACATTACTGCGCTTGCGGTATTACTATTTGCTTTTATAGTAGAAGGTTTACAAGCAATTTCCTTTATAAACTACATAGGTCTAGAAAACTATAAAGTGGCGCGTATTGTTCTAGGCACCTCCTTCTCTTGGTGGGATAT
>JAHDEV010000028.1 GCA_020628615.1 Dokdonia sp. | reverse complement strand
CCTCATCTACAATTGCATAGTTATGCGGGCGTTGTACTAGATCTTCTGGTTTATGAGACATATTATCACGTAGGTAGTCAAAACCAAATTCGTTATTTGTACCATACGTAATATCTGCCGCATATGCTGCACGACGCTCAGGACTGTTAGGTCTGTGATAGTCTATACAATCTATAGTCATCCCGTGAAACTGGAATAAAGGAGCCATCCACGCGCTATCACGCTTAGCTAGGTAATCATTTACTGTTACAAGGTGTACACCATTACCAGTAAGTGCGTTAAGATAAACAGGTAGCGTCGCCACGAGTGTTTTACCTTCACCCGTTTGCATCTCTGCTATTTTACCTTGGTGCATTGCCACACCACCTATGAGCTGTACGTCATAGTGTATCATATCCCAGGTTACTTCTTTACCAGCGGCATCCCAGCTATTTGACCAGATGGCTTTATCACCTTCTAGTGTTACATAGTCTTTTGTACCACTAAGTAAGCGATCATACTCTGAGGCAGTTACCTCAAGTGTTGTATTATTAGTAAATCGTTTTGCAGTTTCTTTTACAACGGCAAATGCTTCTGGGAGTATTTCTGTAAGTGTTTTTTCAGAAATCTCGTAAGCCTCGTCTTTAAGCTTGTCTATCGCTAGGTAAACGTCTTCACGCTCATCTATATCTTCGGTAGCTTCGGCTTTGACTTTAAGCGCTTCTGTAGCTTCTGTATTTTCTTTGAGAGCAGCAGCAAGAATTTGCTTAAACTCTACTGTTTTATTTCTCAAGTCATCTAGTGATAACTTTTCTAAAGCTGCTTCGTGTGCTTTAATTTTTTCAACGATAGGAGTAATTGCTCCCACGTCTTGTTTAGACTTATCGCCTACAAAAATTTTTAATACACTATCTAAAAATCCCATAATATGGTGTTGTTTTGTGTCAATTTTGAACCCGTAAATTTAATCAAAAAAAAAGCCTCATAGAGAGACTTTTTAGTGTTTTAACGGGTATATTTTTAATATTCGTCTTCGTTCCAGAGGTAATCCTCGTCTGAGGGATAGTCTGGCCAGATCTCTTCGATAGAATCATAAGAGTCACCTTCATCCTCAATAGCCTGTAGATTTTCTACAACCTCAAGTGGTGCTCCTGTTCTAATCGCATAATCGATCAACTCATCTTTAGTAGCAGGCCAAGGCGCGTCACTTAGGTAAGAAGCTAGTTCAAGTGTCCAGTACATAGCATTTGTTTTTTTAATTTGTGCAAAAATAATTTTTCTAGGCAGAAATGCAAGTGAATTGGTGATTATTTCAAAATAAATGTAAGAACGTGGCTTTCAGACCTTGTAAAGAGGTGGATTTCGCTTTCGCGAAAGCGAGATACCCCTCAATAATTGTTTTCTGTATTCGGTACTCTTAATCTAGCTTGGTAGGTATCCATTTTACCTCATCTGCTTGTAAGTCTTTAGACAACTTTCGTGCCAGCACAAATAGGTAGTCAGAAAGGCGGTTAAGGTATTTAAGTGTATGCTTGTCAAACGGCTCTAGCTCGTAAAGCGCTGTGGCCAAACGTTCTGCACGCCTACAAACAGTACGTGCTACGTGACAATGTGACACGGTGGTGTGACCTCCAGGAAGTACAAAATGCGTCATAGGTGGAAGTTCTGTTTCCATCTTATCTATTTCATTTTCTAGAAGTTCAATATCTTCTTCATTAATTTTTGGGATATTGAGGCGCTCTTTGCCATTTTTGAGAATCATCTTCTCTGGGTCTGTTGCGAGTACAGCTCCTACGGTAAAGAGTTTGTTTTGAATATGTATAAGAATCTCCTTGCTACGCACATCAATCTCTTGATCACGTATGAGCCCTATAAATGAGTTGAGCTCATCTACAGTACCGTAGCTGTCTATTCTTATATGATGTTTTGGGACTCGTGTACCGCCAAATAAGGCTGTAGTACCCGCATCACCAGTTTTTGTATATACTTTCATTTGTGATGAAGTTGTATGCTGTTATTGTTGTTCTTTTTCTCTTTCCTTGCGTTTTTTTTGAAAACCTTCATTAAAGTTGCGCGCTCTTCTCCCACGTTGCTTTGTGGTATTACGTTTTGTATTTGCAAAAACTAGTAAGAATAAAACGGCAACCCCTATAATACTTACAAGTATCTGTGTGATAGGAGAGAGGTTGTTAAAAAAGTCCATAGTTTATTATTGTGTCGTGAAGATAAAAAAAAGGATATGATTCTTCTTTGAAAAGTGGTAAGTATGTAAAACAAAAAAACGCCAGCAAGTGGCGTTTTAAATAGTTTTTTTGAGTAGGATCTAGTTACTTTTTATTTTTTACATCGCTCTCTATAACTCCATCTCTAAGGCGTATTACTCTATGCGCGTGCTCTGCAATATCTTCTTCGTGTGTAACCAGGATCACTGTGTTACCTGCTGCGTGTATAGCATCAAAAAGCGCCATAATCTCAACCCCTGTTTTTGAGTCTAGGTTACCGGTAGGCTCATCTGCAAGTATGATAGACGGTTTATTTACAAGCGCACGACCTACGGCTACACGCTGGCGCTGCCCTCCAGAGAGCTGGTTAGGTTTGTGGTCCATACGGTCTGCAAGACCCACGTCTGTAAGAACCTCTTCGGCTCTTTTATTGCGAGCAGATTTTGATAAGCCAGCATATACCATAGGCAGTGCGACATTATCTAAAGCTGTTGTTCTAGGTAGTAGGTTAAATGTTTGAAAAACAAAACCTATCTCTGTATTACGTACATCTGCAAGCTCATCATCACTCATCTGGCTTACATCTCGACCATTAAGAACATAAGATCCTGCGGTAGGTGTGTCAAGACACCCTAAGAGATTCATTAATGTAGATTTACCAGACCCAGAAGGTCCCATAAACGCTACATACTCGCCCTTGTCTATATCTAGATCTATACCTTTAAGTACGTGTACAATTTCGTTTCCTAGAGGGAAGTCACGTATGATGTTTCTTATTTTAATGAGGTTACCCATAGATGTGTTTAGTTTGCTATTAGAAGATGTTACACACAATTTGTTACACAATTTACTTAAAAATGTAAGTAAGATGTAAAGATGCTTGATTTAACATCAGTTATAATGGTATAGATTATCCTCAATTATAACTTGATGTAAAAATCTTCTTTGGCTTGTTTGGGTCTAAAAAATACCATTCCAAAATAAAATGCATCTACCGTAGCAGTTACTTGTGGTAGTGCTTTTATATACTCCCAGGCTTCTGTCATTTCTTGCGACCAGTGTATGTCGTCAAAAACCCATACACTCTCATCGTTAACAGTAACTAGAAGTTTATTTACATAGTTTATAGTAGCGTCTTTGGCGTGATTACCATCAAAATATATGAAGTCAAAATTCTTCTTAATGTGGTTGTCTAGCTCTGTAGTAAAGTCGCCTACGCAAATTTTTACGTTTTTTATACCCGCATTATCTAGCTCTTGTTGTGCTATTTGAGCCGTCTGAGGGCAGCCTTCTATACTTGTGACTTGGGCATTACTCTTTATAGCTAGTGCTGCAGTTGCAATACCAAGTGAAGTGCCTAGTTCTAGTACTTCTTGAGGCTGGAAGTATGCAATGAGTCGCTGGAGTAGTAAAATACGTTTATGAGTTGCTCCAGCATAGGTGGCAATATCCTTTATTTTTCTTTCGGCAGAGTTAAATACGCGTGAGCCAGCACCATAATCTGTTACTGTGATGGTTTGCTGGTTATCTAGCAATGATTTTTTATAGGCATATAGCTGTTGTGAGATGCTAGGATCGCTCTTTGCTCGTAATACTTCCTTCTCTAGTTTAAATATAAAAGGGGAGTGTATCCCGTGTAGATGAAAGGTTTTGGGGAGCCATTTTATGTAAGCAAGCGCAGTATGTAAACTATTATTTGCGATAACTAGTGTTTTTAAAACAGAGGGTTTACAGGTGTTAAGATAACGGTTACTCTTCCATTTTTGAGCTCAGTTCAAACCAGCGTTCTTCTTTTGCCTCTATGTCGTCTATTATTTTTTGAAGTTTTATGCTCTCTTCTGTAATCTCATCTTGAGAAAGATCAGGATTTAAAAACACTTTTTGTTTTTCTTCCTTTTGTCGCTCTAGCTTTGCGATCTCACGTTCTAGTTTTGCGTGCTCCTTTTGCTCATTAAAAGAGAGTGCTCCTTTGTGCTGTTTTTCTTTCCAGCTTTTGTTGTCACTTGCTGTTTGAGTTACAGATGCTTCAAATTTTTGCTTGTTTTCTAGCTGTGCTTGTTCTTTTTCTGCTTTCGCGAAAGCGTTACTTATCCCACCCTCGTATGCTCTAAAGTCTGAGTAGTTACCCGGGAAGTTTTCTACCACGGCATCTCCTTTAAAAACAAAGAGGTGGTCTACTATTTTATCCATAAAATAACGGTCGTGAGAAACCACCACTAGACACCCTGGGAAGTCTAATAAAAATTGCTCAAGCACGTTGAGCGTTACTACATCTAGGTCATTTGTAGGTTCATCCAGAATTAAAAAGTTAGGATTCTGAATAAAAACGGTACATAGATAGAGTCGCTTGCGCTCCCCACCACTTAGTCGCTCTACAAAGTCATACTGCTTCTTACGGTCAAACAAGAAACGTTCTAAGAGTTGGCCAGCAGAGATGGTACGTCCTTTTTTAAGCGGGATGTGATCTCCAAACTCCTTGATGACATCTATCACCTTTTGTCCCTCTTTTATGGCAATACCTTTCTGCGTGTAATAACCAAATTTTACCGTGTCGCCCACAATCACCTTTCCAGTGTCTGGGGGTAATGCACCGGTCATTATATTAAGAAATGTGGTTTTACCAGTACCATTTTTACCTATGATACCTACACGCTCACCCGTTTTAAAAACATACTCAAACTTGTTGAGTAAGGTGAGATCTCCATATGATTTACCTACATTATGAAACTCAAGGATTTTACTCCCCATACGCTCCATATTAATTTCTAGCTGTACCGTGTGATCATTGCGGCGCTCGTGAGCACGTGATTTTATCTCTGCAAAGTCGTCTATACGAGATTTTGACTTTGTGGTACGTGCTTTAGGCTGGCGGCGCATCCACTCCAGTTCTTTTTTATATAGCTGTTTTGCTTTACCCGTTTCTGCCTCCCAGGCAGCAACGCGAGCATCTTTGTTTTCTAGATAGTAAGCATAGTTACCTTTATAGTTGTAGAGTTTACCATTTTCTAGCTCTACAATCTCATTACACACGTTTTCTAAAAAGTAACGGTCGTGTGTAACCATAAAAAGCGTGATGTTTTCTGTTCTAAAATAATCCTCGAGCCACTCTATCATCTCTAGGTCAAGGTGGTTAGTAGGTTCATCTAGAATAGCCAGATCAGGTTTAGTAAGCATCATCTGGGCAAGTGCGAGGCGCTTCTTTTGTCCACCACTTAGTAACTCAACCTTACGACCTAGGTCGTCTAGCTTGAGCTTAAAAAGAATCTGTTTATACTGCGTCTCAAAATCCCAAGCTTGTGCTGCTTCCATAGCATCAAAGGCTTTTTGGTAAGCATCTGCCTCTTCCATATGAAGAAGAGCTTTCTCATAGTTTGCAATGGTTTTAAGTATAGGGTTATCTCCTTCAAATATGGTTTCTTCTATCGTAAGGCTTGGGTCTAAGTCTGGTTCTTGTGGTAAGAAAGAAATGGTAATACCCTTTCTGCTCACGACCTGTCCATCATCTGGCGATTCAAGACCAGCAATGATGTTGAGGAGTGAGGTTTTACCTGTACCGTTTTTGGCAACAAAACCTATTTTTTGGTCCTTATTAATTCCAAAAGCGATGTCTTTAAAAAGGTGGCGTTCACCAAATGATTTTGATACGTTTTCTACAGAGAGGTAGTTCATTGTGTGTTGTGTGGATGCGGTATGCTGCATCTTTTATGATATAGCACAGTGTAAATCTGTAAACTATAAATATGATAAAGGTTTTTTTACGCTTTCGCGAAAGCAAAAATAAGGCTTCCCAAAAGAACTATAGCGTTTTACGAGATGCTCTCTCACCAATTATTGATACTTTTTTGGAAAATTTTAAGCGATGAAATACACACCTCTCTGTGAAAGTTTTATTTTTATCGATGAAAGTCTATATTTGTGAGCCTAACACAACTTAAATGAGATACCCATTATTATTATTGATACTCGTGATTATGGCGAGTACAGCATCTTGTGTACCTCTCAAGGATATCACATATCTTCAAGAAAATGAGACCGCTACAGATAGTGTAGTCTCGCTACAACAACAGCAACCTCCGTACAGAGTTCAAGTAGGTGATATATTAAGTATACGTCTCAAAGCGCTAGACCAGCAACTCGTTGAGTTTTTTAACCCATCTGGAGAAGAGGGTGTATCGCTTAACGAGGGTTTTTATTATGATGGTTTTGCTATAGATACTCACGGTAATATACGTGTGCCAGAACTAGGAGAGATAAACGTACTAGGCAGAACAACCGAAGAAATACGTGAGATTATAGAGCAACGCTTACTAGCAGATTATATAAAAGATGAAGCAGATCTCTTTGTGACAGTTAAGCTACCAGGTATACGATACACGCTAGTAGGAGAAATAGGGAGCTCAGGAACACAAAATGTACTCGCCGAAAAAGTGACTATACTAGAAGCCATTGCAAATGCTGGTGGAGTACCTATAACGGGAGATCTTACAGATGTACTCATTATAAGACAGTACCCAGGGGGGCAACGCGTGCATCACATAGACCTTACTCAAATAGATGTAATGCAGTCACCTTATTACTACATACAACCTAACGATATTATTACCGTAAACCCATTACCACAAAAAGCAATTGGGATAGGTACTACTGGCTTACAGGCCTTTACCACCATACTGGGACTAGTTACAACACTAGCTTCTGTTATTTTACTAGCAACACGATAGAAGATGGAAGAAGAGTTTGACCCACAGAGTTCTGGGAGTTTTTTTGATTTTAAGGGCTTCTTATATAGATTACTTAGTTACTGGTGGCTGTTTTTAATATGTCTAGCCATCACATTTTCTATAGCTCGCTATATCAATGTGCGCAAAGTGCCAATTTATAGAGAGACCAGCTTGATCTCCATTAAAGATGATCAAAACCAAATGTTTGGGGGGAATACCAGTCTCGTTTTTAACTGGGGAGGAACTACAGACAAGGTCCAGACCAGTATTATAATGCTTAAGTCGCGTACACACGCAGAGCGAGTAGTACAGTATTTACAATTTTACATCAATTACCAGAAGCAAGGCAAGTACAATATAGAAGATGTATATGGTTACACACCATTTACTTTAAAACTCAATGACTCATTCCCGCAGTTATACGGTAAGCGTATGACCTTTATAGATGAAGGTAATGGAAACATAAGGGTGAAAATTCCTTTTGCGGGCGGTACAGCCCCTTTGTTTAATTATTCTACGCTTAAACCCTCATCTATTACAGCTCCTAATGCGGACTATGATGAAGTATTTCAACTAGGAGATACTATCAATACCCCATTTTTAAAAGCAATTTTATTACCTACAGATGTTTATCCTCAAGAAGGGCAAGAGTATTTTGTAAGTTTAGGCAATTTTAATGGTACTGCTGGAAGATATAGAGGTATAGGAGTAACTCAAACCCCAAGAGGGAGCTCTACACTAGAATTAAGCTTGGTGGGCACAAATAAAAAACGCCTTATAGATTACTTAAATGCTAGTGTACAAGTGCGTACAGAAGAACAATTAAGACAGAAAAATCTATTTGCGACAAAGACCATAAAATATATAGATAGCAGTCTTAAAACTAGCAATGTAGATCTTGATAAGGCCTTAGAAGATCTTAATAAGTTTCAAAATAAAAATAGTGCTGTGACACTTTCTGGTGGTGCAGAGCAAATAAGTATTGCTTTACAAGATCTTGATAATGAAAAAGACGGTCTCTCACGACAGCTAGTTTATTACAAGCAACTAGAAGATTACCTACGCACACGTACAGATTATACAAATGTGCCTGCTCCCTCTGTATCTCTTATAGATGAAGGTAGTATTACCGCTGGGGTGGCAAATATTGTACAACTAGCATTACAACGTAGTAACCTAGCTTATACTGCAAAGGAGGGTAACCCAGCTTTTAGAGATTTAGACAGACGTATAGATGCCGAAAAAGAGGTTCTTTTTGAAAACATAAAGTCAAGTAACCGATTAATCAAAGCACAAATAGCAAACCTTAATAGACAGATAGGGCAGGCTCAAGGAAAATTAAAACAGTTTCCAAAAGAAGAACAAGAACTAGCAGAAATACAAAGACGCTTTACAATAAGTCAAGAAGCTTATAACCTATATACAGAAAAACGTAGCGAGGCAGAGATTATAAAAGCTTCAAATGTATCTGATATTCTATTTATAGATAGAGCAAAAGATGTTGGGAAGGGACCTATAGGTCCTAATACAAAACTAAACAAGGTCCTTGCAGGCGTATTTGGTATGGTAATTCCCATTGCTTTTGTACTTATTATCTTCTTTTTAGACACAAAAGTAGGAACCCCAGAAGATGTAAAGAAACGCTCTAGTATTCCTATTTTAGGTACAATAGGGAAGAGTAAGCGTTCTTCTGGTCTTGTGGTGAGAGATTATCCACGTTCTGCAATGGCAGAGGCTTTTAGAGGGTTGCGATCTGGGTTGCAGTTTATGTATAAGAAGCGTGGTGTGCAGGGAGCAAAAACGGTTTTAGTAACTTCTAGTGTAAGTGGTGAAGGAAAGACATTTACTTCAATGAATCTTGCTTCGGTTTTCGCTTTAAGCGAAAAGAAAACAGTACTAGTAGGACTCGATTTAAGGAAGCCTAAAATATTTGATGATTTTGAGTTAGAAAATGATAAAGGTGTAGTTAATTACTTGATAGGCGATGCTACGCTGGATGAGGTAAAGCAGAAATCTGGTATTGATCATCTAGACGTTATTCTTTCTGGCCCTATACCGCCTAATCCTTCTGAGCTTATCATAAGTGATGCTATGGGTGAGTTTATTAATACGCTTAAACAAGAGTATGATTATATTGTATTTGACACACCTCCATTAGGGTTAGTATCTGATGCATTTGAGCTTATGCCATATGCAGATGCTTCACTATATATGGTACGTCAAGGTTATACACGTAAGGATATGCTAGGTCTTGTTAATGATAAATATCAAAGAGAAGAGGTAACACACATAAGTTTTGTACTTAACTATTTCCAGCAAAAACGAAAATATGGCTACGGTTATGGCTATGGTTACGGGACTTACAATAATGGCTACCACGAGGATGATGCACCTACGGGTATCTTAGGCAGGTTTAAAAAGCTGTTTACTAGGCGCAAATAAGATCTATGAGCCGTAATATGATAACAGAAGATAGCTGGCTTTATGAAATTAAGCCTAAAGGCAAACTTATTGATCTTAACTTTAAAGAGATTTGGAGTTATAGAGATCTCCTCGTGCTTTTTGTTAAGCGTGATATCGTTACAGTTTATAAACAGACCATACTTGGCCCGCTATGGTTCTTGATCCAGCCATTGTTTACCAGTATTGTTTTTACACTTATTTTTAATAATATAGGTAACGTGAGTACTGGTGCGGTTCCTGCTTTTTTATTCAACCTAGCTGGTATAACCTTATGGAATTATTTTAAGGAGTGTCTTACTACAAGTAGCACAACCTTTACGGCAAATGCCGGGCTTTTTGGAAAAGTATACTTTCCTAGGTTTATAGTACCGGCTTCGCGGGTTATTTCTGGTCTCTTTAAGTATAGTATTCAAGTATTTATCTTTGTTTTATTTTATCTCTATTTCGTTTTTTATAAAGGGATAGATATAGCACCCTCTCCATTCTTTTTATTGAGTCTGTTATTAGTGTTTAATATGGCACTCATAGGTCTGGGAGTTGGGATGATTCTAAGTGCACTCACGACAAAGTATCGAGATTTGACCATATTAGTATCCTTTGGTATTAACCTACTTATGTATGTAAGCGGAGTTATGTACCCTCTAGAAGAGATGCGAGCAAAGTTGCCAGAGTATTATTGGCTTATAGAATATAACCCTATAGCACAGACGATAGAGTTATATAGAAATCTGCTGTTAGGTACGTCGCAAGTCAATTTTGCTATGATGGGAATAAGTCTTTTTATAGGGGTCATATGTTTTCTGGTAGGACTTATCATTTTTAATCGTACCGAGCGTAATTTTATTGATACAGTATAATGAAAGATAAAATTAGATTGTATTGGTGGAGTGAGGTTCATATTCAAAAAAAGAAGAAGGAGAATTACGGTGACCTTATCGGGAAGTATCTAGTTGAAAAGATTTCTGGTAAAGAAGTACAATGGCTAAGAGCTAATAGATTTTATCTAAAAAACTTTTGGAAGCCCCTGTATGTGACAGTGGGTAGTATTTTGGAGCACATAGGAGCGCATTGTACTGTGTGGGGAAGTGGTATAATAGCCAAAGATTCTCAAGTTGCTAATGCACATTTTATAGCAGTAAGAGGTCCGCTTTCGCGAAAGCGTTTACAAGAACTCGACTATACTTGTCCAGAAGTTTATGGTGACCCAGCATTATTATTACCAGCTTATTATCACCCGAAAGTTGCCAAAACATATAAAGTAGGTATTGTACCACATATAAACGATTATCATATTGCTCAAGAACTATATGGACAAAATAAAGATGTCTTGGTAATTGATTTTATGACAAATGATATTGAAAAAACGACTAGAGACCTATTGTCTTGTGAGTTTATATTGTCGTCTTCATTGCACGGTTTAATAGTTCCTCACGCTTATCAAGTTCCTGCTGTTCAAATTCGGTTTTCCGATAATATTATGGGGGATGGCGTTAAGTATCACGATTACTTTATGTCTGTAAACTTAGAACCCTATCAACCTTCACCTATGGAAGTGGCTCTTAAAGAAGAAGAATTAATTATGCTCGTAAAAAATCACAAGGAATCTTTACCTTCTTTAGAAAAAATACAAGAAATTCAAAAACAACTTATTGAGGTTTGCCCTTTTAAATAGACTTATATGGAGGATCATATTATTCTAAAAGCTTCAAATATTTCTAAACAATACAGGTTGGGTCTTGTAGGGACTGGGACGTTAAGCCACGACATTAATAGATTGTGGCATAAAATAAGAGGAAAAAAAGATCCCTATTTGAAGATAGGTGCAGAAAATGATAGAGCTCTACAATCTAAGTCTGATTATGTATGGGCTTTAAAGGATATTAATTTTGAAGTTAAGCGTGGAGAAATTTTAGGGATCATAGGTAAAAATGGAGCAGGTAAGTCCACTTTGCTTAAGATATTATCACGAGTAACAAGCCCCACAACAGGCTCTATTAAAACAAGAGGTAGAATTGCCAGTTTGCTAGAAGTAGGAACTGGAATGCATCCCGAGCTTACAGGTAGAGAGAACATATACCTTAATGGTGCTATACTGGGAATGACAAAAGTTGAGATAAGCACTAAGATAGATGAGATAGTAGATTTTTCTGGTTGCAAGATGTATATAGATACACCCGTAAAGAGGTATTCTAGTGGTATGCGTGTGCGACTAGGCTTTGCGGTAGCTGCCTTTTTAGAACCCGATATTCTTGTGATTGATGAGGTGCTAGCAGTGGGTGATGCAGAGTTTCAAAAGAAGGCCATAGGTAAGATGCAGGATATATCTCAATCTGGAGGTAGAACGGTTCTTTTTGTTAGTCACAATATGGCCGCTGTACAAAACCTCTGTGATAGAGTACTTATTTTAGATAAGGGTAAAATTGTAAATAATGATGGTGATCCAGCTATAGTAGGAGTAGAAAAGTATTTGAGCCTAAGCAAAAGAAGCTCAGAGATAAAAGCTTTAGACCCTAATTTTGACATCAAGCTACATCAAAAAAGTGTTTACCATTTTGACGAAAACTTTACTATTGATTTATGTGCAAATTCTTTATTATCAAATTCTAAAGATGCCTACATAGATATCGCAGTTGTAAACAAGTTAGAAGAGTTTGTCCTTCATTATAGAATGGATGTTAATTGTAACCCTATGATTTTATATCCGGGTACAAATAAGTTTACTATACAAATAGAAAATCCTCGCTTAGTAATGGGAGAGTATACTATAATCGCTTATGTATATGATAAGGTCAAGAACGTACTGTTATGGGTAGAAAACACATTGCCATTTCAAATTGTAGATGTAACTAGTGATAGTATCAATTCCACAAGTGTAAAGTCACAAATTCTACCTAATGTTTCAATAAATAGAATAGACTCATTATAATTATGCTAAAAAAATATATTTATAAGTCTATTAACCGTCTGGGGTATAGAATAGAAAGAAAAAGAACTAGAGAGGAGCTTTGGGAGAACCACCAAATATATGAGGTCAAAAATAATCTCAACCTTTTCTTTGGGGCTAAGCCCTATATTGAGCGTTTAAACTCGAGGTATGATAATTTTAAACTAGAGGCTCAAGATAAAGGTCTTATAGTGCAATTTTTGAACTTAAAAATTTATGTAGAAACCATAGAGGAGTTTTTTATTATAGATGAAGTCTTTCTAACAAATGATTATAATTTTAGTACTCTTTGTGATGCTACAGTAATCGATATAGGAGCAAATATTGGAATTAGTTCACTATTCTTCTCAACTCTTGAAAATGTGAAAAATGTTTATTCATTTGAACCAGTTTTAGACACCTATAAACTGGCTCTTTTGAATTTTGAGATGAACCCCTCAGAAAAATTAAGTAGTATAAAAAACATAGGTTTAGGAAAATCTACTAGAGAAGAAACTTTTATTTACAACAAGCATTTTAAAGGCAATACGGGAGTAAGAGGTTTGCTAAGCGATACGATGTCTAACTTAACAAATAATGAAACAAGAAAGGTTCAAATAGGAAATGCATCTAAGCATTTAAAACCTATTGTAGAGCGTCACTCTTCAGGTAGTATTGTTATAAAGATGGATTGTGAAGGAGCTGAATATGAAATCATAGAAGATTTAAACCATACAGGTCTATTAAAGGACATTGATATAATTATGTTAGAGTGGCACGATAAAGGTCCTCATTTTATTGAAAAAATACTTACAGAAAACAAATTTCAGGTTTTTTCAAGAAGTCTAGGTCCTAATGCAGGAATCATCTATGGTGTAAATAGCAAATAAATTTTTGAGATGCTCATTTCAGTTATAATACCAGCCTACAACGTAGAACGTTTCATAAAAAAAACAATCCAATCGGCTCTTGATCAGTCACAAGTTGGAGAAGTGATCGTAATAGATGATGGTAGTACAGATGGGACCTTGCAGATAGTTAGTGAGTTACAGGCCTCTACACCTATTTTAAAAGTGTATCAACACAAGGATGGAATAAACAAAGGTCGTGGCGCCACAAGAAATCTAGGAATACATAAAGCTACACAAGATTATATTGCGTTTTTAGACGCAGACGATTTTTATCTTGAAGATCGTTTCAAAGCTGATGAGCACATATTTAACGATAGTAATGTGGATGGTGTTTATAATGCAGTTGGGTTTCATTTCTATAGAGAACCACTAGATTCTGAAAAAATACACTTTAAACCTAACACTCTTTCTAAAAGATTGAAACCAGAGGAACTCTTTGATGGTATTGTGTCAAGTAAATATGGGTACTTACATTTAAATGGTCTAACTGTAAAGAAATCAGTATTCGACAAAAGTGGCTATTTTAATGAAAATCTAAGAGTAACTCAAGATTCAGATATTATCTTTAAAATGGCACTTGTGTGCAATTTATACCCAAGTAATATTGAAGAGCCAGTTTCAAAACGAGGGATTCATACAGAAAATGTTTTTACTAAAAGCGAGATATATAAAGAGTATAATCCTAAGCTTTTTGAATCACTTGTGAGTTGGTCCTTAAAAAACAATATAAAAAAGGATAAGATAGATACTTTATTAAACTGGCAATGGTTTCATAAATTTAAACAGAATAAGACAGTTGGGGCTTACACTTGGTATTGGATTACTTTTATTTTTAAAAACCCACGGTTAATGTCATCTATACTAGTCATAAAGTATTTTCCAATTGTGAGATTAAGAAAACACTTGTTTCCAAGATTATATAATTGACTTACCTTGTTACTAAATTAAAATGCCCAAACTCTCCATTATCACAGTTAATTACAATGATCTGAACGGTCTTAAAAAAACCGTTCAGAGCGTGCATACTCAGACTTTTCAAGAATTTGAGCATATCATCATTGATGGAGGATCTAAAGATGGAAGTGTTGAGTATATAAAAAAACATAAGGATAGTTTCTCATACTGGGTGAGTGAACCTGATAAGGGGGTTTATAATGCTATGAATAAAGGGATTGAGCAGGCCACAAGCGAGTACTTGCTATTCCTTAATGCAGGTGATCATTTTATAAATGAGCAGTCCTTACAACGCGCTTTTACCCATTTGTCAGGAGAGTACATAATTTATTTTAATCTGCACGTGGTAGAAGGCTCACGTGATTTTATAAAAACATATCCTAGTCGTTTATCATTTTCTTATTTTGTAGAGGATACATTACCTCACCCAGCCACTTTTATTAAAAAGACCGCTTTCGCGAAAGCGGGAACCTACAGAGAAGATTTTAAGATAGTGTCAGACTGGAAATTTTTTATAGATGCAATATGCAGACATCAGTTATCTTATAAAAAAATATCTGAAACTATAACTACATTCTACATAGGAGGAATGAGTTCTGATCCAAAAAATTATGATCTAAAAAATAATGAGCGTACTGAAGTTTTAAGTAAGGAGTATACAGCATTTTATCAAGATGTAGATGATACCATACGTATGAGAAAAACTCTTGATAGTTTAAAAAAATCAAGGATTATAAGTTTACTAGTGAAGCTTAAGTTTTTAAACAAATTTTAATGAGCAACCCCAAAGTTTCTATAATTGTTCCTTGCTATAAGCAAGCTCATTATCTTCGAGATAGTTTACAATCTGTTTTAGATCAGGTTTTTAATGCTTGGGAGTGTATTATAGTAAATGATGGGAGTCCAGATAATACAGAAGAAGTAGCTCAAAAGTGGTGTGAAAAAGATGATAGGTTTAGGTATATAATGAAGCCTAATGGTGGTTTGTCTAGCGCTCGTAACGCAGGTATAGCAATAAGTTGTGGAGAATTTATTCTTCCACTAGATGCAGATGATTTGATACATCCAGACTATTTACAAACGCTCTTACCAGTAATAGAAAATAATGACACTGTAGAAGTAGTTTCTTGTTATAGTATTTTTTTTAGAGATACTATTGATAATGTAGTAAATACAAGAAAACCCACTGGTACAACAATAGATGCTTTATTGTATGAAAATATGATAATGGCAACATCTTTATTTAGAAAGGAATCTTGGAACCGGGTAGGAGGTTATGATGAAGCTATGAAAGATGGCTTTGAAGATTGGGATTTTTGGATTTCTATTTTAAAGGATGGAGCAGAATTTAAAATTGTCCCAGAGTTCCTTTTTTACTACCGTAAAGCTGCTGCGTCAATGTTAACCAATACCGTTGCAAATCATCTAGAATCAGTAACAAAATATATTTACAAAAAGCACTCTGAGGTTTATATAAATAAGTTTGATACCACTATGGATTATGTTTTTTATTTAATTAAAAAGCATAAAGCTAGTGAGGATAATTTAAAAAAATCTCTAGAATATAGAATAGGAAAAGCTGTAACAAAGCCTTTTAGATTTATTGCCAAATTAAATAAATCAAAAAATAAATAGCGTATGATATCTGTAGTAATACGTAATAAAAATCAAGAAGTAGCACTGGAGTTTTTATTAAAAAACCTAACACAGCGATACAGTAAAGATATTTCTGAAATCATAGTAGTAGATAATCTATCTACAGATAGAAGTCAGGAGGTAAGCGCTAGATATAATGCACGCTTTGAAACTATAAAAGAGTTTAGTTATGGTGGTAGTGCAAACTTTGCTGCTAGTAAAGCAAGTCATCCTATAGTTGTGATTTTTAGTGCGCATTCATATCCCGTGAGTCACGATTTTTTTAAAACAATTAAGGATAGATTTGAATCAAATAATAACTTGGCTGGTGTACGTTGCTTGCATAGCCCAAATGATTATAGAAATTACATAAATAATATAAGTGCAAATACTGACCCTAATAAATCGGGGTTAATATTCTCAGGTTCTGCTTTTAATAAAAAAGTTTGGGAGGAATATCCATTTAGAGGAGATGTCGCTACATTCGAAGATAAGGAGTGGACAAAAAGAGTGGTTGATGCAGGGTTTGATATTGAGTTTGCACCTGCTATCTTTAGCTATGAAATACGCAGAACAAAGAAGCAACAATTTTTTAGATGGAAGAATGATTTAGTAGGCAATTATCAGCTTTGGCATAAGGATGTAAGTATCCTTTCTGCTGGTAAAGGTTTTATTGCTACTGGATGGAGGCTTAAAAAAGCCCTTGTTGTTGATTTATGGTATGCTCTAAAGCGCTTTGTTTATACCATAAAATTTTGCTTTAATAAACCAAAAAAGTTTTAGATACATAAATAGTCTTCAGGAGTGCTGTATGTTTTTCCTAGGTCGTTTCAATAGAAAATAGTATAATTTTTAAATATAAATTATTAAAATATCAATCATAATACCTTCTTACAATCAAGCAATGTTTCTTGATAAAACACTTGATTCTGTTTCTCTTCAAACAGAGAAAAGTTGGGAGTGCTTAATCATTGATGATGGTAGCACAGATGAGACTGCCGCTGTAGCACATAAATGGGTGACTAAAGATGATAGATTTAAATATTTTAAAAAAGATAACGGCGGGTTAAGCAGTGCACGCAACTACGGACTTAAACTTGCGCAGGGCACTTACATTCAATTATTAGATGCTGATGATTTGCTTATGCCTACTAAATTTGAGAAGCAACTTGTAAATTTAAATAATACAGATATCTGTATTTGTGACTACAGGCCATTTGATAATGAAACTAATCAAGATGTAGTCCATAGATACTTAACTCCTTTTGTATCGCCTAATAATTTAGTTAATAGTGTTATACTCAACTGGGAGTCTAAGCTGTCAATACCTTGCCATACTGCGTTATTTAGAAATGATATTCTATTAGATAATACATTAAATTTTGATGAGTCGCTTGATAATCACGAAGACTGGGTATTTTGGGTAAAGTATTTTTATTATTCTCAAAAAGTTAGTTTTAACAGGGAGATACTAGCTGAGTATAGAATCCATCCTTACTCGATGACACAGGACTATTTTAAAATGAAGAATGGCTTTTTACAAGCCACGCGACTTTTAGAAGAGTTTTTTAAGAATAATAAACAGCCTGAATACGTAAGAATTTTATTAAAAAAAAGGAGAGAAATTTTAAGAAGAGGTAGAGAGCCGCTTTTGATTAAATACCCTAAGCGGTTATACCGTAAAATTATAAGTAAGTACAAGAATGTCAAAGGAAATTAAAGCAATCGCTATTCATTTACCACAATTTCACCCCATTAAAGAGAATAATGAATGGTGGGGTAATGGTTTTACCGAATGGACTAATGTTTCTAAAGCAAAGCCTTTTTTTGATGGACATTATCAACCTCACTTACCAGCAGATCTTGGTTTTTATGATTTAAGACTCGAGGAGGCAAGGATTGCACAAGAGGACCTGGCTCGTGCTAATGGAATATTCGGATTTTGTTATTATCACTATTGGTTTAATGGAAAACGTATACTAGAAACACCATTAGAGCGTAAACTTAAAAATATTAAGGAAGATTTTCCTTTTATGTTATGTTGGGCAAATGAGAACTGGACAAGAGTTTGGGACGGTGGGGAAAAGAATATTCTT
The DNA here is from genome assembly GCA_020628615.1 of Dokdonia sp. GTDB lineage: Bacteria > Bacteroidota > Bacteroidia > Flavobacteriales > Flavobacteriaceae > Dokdonia. Next base: position 5,286 of record JAHDEV010000028.1, on the reverse strand, counting down.
CTAGAACAAAAGTATTCGCACGAAGATGACTTACTACATATTAGGGAATTGATAAGATACTTTAAAGATGATCGCTATATAAAATCTGATGGAAAACCAGTATTTGTGATATACCGACCTAACTTGTTTCCTGATATAAAAAAAACCATAGCCATATGGAGAGATGAGGTTAAGGAGGCAGGTTTTTCTGATATCTATTTGGGGTACGCGCTAGGAGAAAAAAGCCAGTCGCTTCTTGGAGAAGGAGGGTTTGATTTTTCTTATGACTTTCAGCCTAATTTTAGTAATAGACCTTCCAGTATTAAAAATAATCTATTTAAGAGGTATACTACCGCATTACTACGTAAATTTAAATGGACTATAGATGATCGTTATGAGTTGTTTTATGATTACGAACAGTTTGTTGATTTACAGATAAGCACACCATTTAAATCTAAGGTTTATCCTGGCATAACTCCTATGTGGGATAATACTGCTAGACGAAAAAAGAATTATTTTGCTTTACATAATTCAACTCCGCAGAAATATGCAAAATGGTTAAAGCATATCGTCTTAAATTATCCTTGGCAGAAAATGCCAGAAAATTATCTATTTATAAATGCTTGGAATGAGTGGGCTGAAGGAAATCATTTAGAGCCTTGTCAAAAGTGGGGTAAACAGTATCTAGAAGAAACATACAAAGCACTCAAATAATTTAATTCACCCAGAAGAAAGCCATAAATATTTAGAATAGAATGCAAGATTTTTTAACCGTAGTCTTACCCAATAGGAATAGAGATTTACAACTTGTGGTAAAGTCTATAAGCTCTGTTTACAGTCAGGTCGAAGAAAATGTTAAGCTGATTCTGGTAGATTATGGAAGCCCAGTAGGTTATCAAAAGGAACTAAAAAATGTATGTGCGAAATTCTCAAAGCTGCAAATTATCTTATATCAAACACAAGGACAGCTTTGGAACAAGTCTAGAATCATAAATTCAGTACTAAAAGACTGTTCTTCTCAATACTTTATGGTAAGTGATATAGATATGCTGTGGCATCCTGATTTTTTGAAAGAGGTACACTCATACTTACACAGTTCTAAAGTCCTTTATTTTCCCGTGGGTTTCCTAACCGAGAGCGAAAGTAAAAGAGAAGTTTCATTTCATAAATATATCGTTAAGGGAGTCTCAACTCACGAGGCTACCGGAATTTCAATTTTTCCAACGGTAAAACTCAAGTCTATAGGTGGTTTTGATGAATTTTATCACGGTTGGGGAGGGGAGGATACAGATGTACATATAAGACTGCAAAGAGCGGGTGTTACAATAGAGTTTTTAGAAAACACTCTTTACTTTAAGCATCAATGGCACCCTAAAATGTATCGAAGTTTCAAGAGTAACTATCCTTTTGCTCAAACTTTAGAATTAATAAATGGTCAATACCTAAACAGAGTACAAAAAGGAAGTGTTGTAAAGGCAAATAATTCGTCTGGCACAGGGATAATTCCTGATCCATATGACCTTAATGTAGACGAGGTCAAAATCAATGTTCTTACAACTCGTGATCAAGTAAAATCTGCCTTGTATTATATAGAAAACTGTGTAGGGAAGAGAGTTTTGTTAACAGTAAGAGAGCATCCAGAAAGACACGACTTTATTAAGAAAATGAAGAGAAAAGCCAGAGGTAAAGTTTTAAACTTTATAACGATTAAAGAAGCAAACAACATTATCTTAGAATGGGTTGTTTCTAAAGCCAGAGATTCTTTTTATCAATATAAAATGTCTGAAAGTAATGTCATCACACTTGAAGTACATTATAGATGAAAATGCCTATGTATTCTGAAAAGCTAAATGTACTTAGAGATGAAGAACCTACCGTAAGTGTTTTTGTACTTTGTTACAATCAAGAAAAATATATACTTCAGACCATAGAGAGTATTCTATCTCAAAAAACTAATTTTCCATTTGAGATCATTATTAGTGATGATTCAAGTAGCGATAAAACACCACAAATTTGTGAAAGTTTAGCCGCTATAAATAGTAATATCACTTTTATTAAGCAGGAAAAGAATCTAGGCTTGATGGGTAACTTTGTAAAAACTTCAAAGTGGCTCAGAGGTAAATACGTAGCAATCTGTGATGGTGATGACTACTGGATTGATAGTAATAAACTTCAACTTCAAGTTGATTTCTTAGAAAAGAATAAAGAGTATAGTGTAGTAGGTACAAGTTGTTTTAAATCTATAAATGGTATAGTAAATAAAATAGACATAGATAAATATACTGGGCCTATTGCGTTAAGTGAGCTTTCTCTAGAAAATAAAATTATAGCACCTACTGCATTGTTTCTCAATGTGTATCGTGTTCTAGAATTGCCACAGTTTTTTTATAAATTTCCTTATGGCGACTGGCCATCGTATTTACTAGTTATGTCTTTAACAAATACTGCAGCATATAAACTAGCAGAGGTTACGGCTGTTTATAGAAGTACTATAGGTGTGTCTGCACGTATGAGAGAGGATAATACTAATGTGGCTATTCAAAATTTAGAAATTATCAAAAACTTAATGCATTTGGAAGCTCTAAAGCCTAATGAAGCATTGTTTAAAAATAGTTTAAAGCACCATCAATTAGCATTAGTAACATCTTACAATAGAGATAAAAAGTTTTTAAGAGGAGCTTTTTTAATGTTACAAATACTTAAGTCAAATCTATCCTTGACATTATTTAAGCGATACATTTACTCCTTAAAAAAGTCTATAGTTTAACAATGAAGATCTTACTAGTATCAATGAATTCTATACATTTTCGTCGTTGGTCTGACCAACTCCGGGATAGTGGTCACGAGGTGTATTGGTTTGATATTTTAGACCAAGGGTATGCACCATCAATGTCTTGGATGACCCAAATAACAGGCTGGAAAAAGGGTTTTTTAATAAAAAGAGGAAGGACAACAATAAAAAAATATTTCCCAAAAATTTATAACTACCTGAGCGATAAACTTGACACTAAAGTTGAGACCGCTTTCGCGAAAGCGTTACAAGACATAAAGCCAGATGTTGTACATAGCTTTGCATTATATACTTCTTGTTTACCTATATTAACTATTATGAATAAGGAAGTAAACATAAAATGGATATATTCTAGCTGGGGAAGTGACTTATTTTACAAGGAAAATAAACCCAATTATCACAAGGAGGTGCCCGCTGTGCTCGCTAGGGTTGATTACCTTTTTACAGATTGCTTAAGAGACTATCATATAGCAGAAAATTATGGCTTTTCTGGAAGGTTTTTAGGTGTTGTGCCTGGAGGTGGAGGCTTCGAATCTCATACAGATAAATATTTTGTAAATAATCATTCTTTTATAGTAAAAGGTTATGAGGATGCACTAGGAAGATGTATTAATGTATTAAAAGCATTAGATATCATTGCGAGAAAACATACTGACATATCTATCATAATATTTGGAGCCTCTCAGAAGGTTACTGAATATCTTAATAGGAATACTGGGAGAAATTATGAGGTTCAAGTATTTGGAAAAATAAGTAACTCAGAGGTTATAGATTTAATGCTTCAATCTAAGTTTTATATAGGTAATAGTATAAGTGATGGTCTTCCTAACACACTGTTAGAGTCTATTTTTTGTGATTGTATACCTATCCAGTCTAATCCCGGAGGTGCAACCGAAGAAATTATTAAGCATACAATAAATGGATTTATTATAAGTAATCCAGAAGATGTAAATGCAATTGCCAATAGTATAGAAATGGCGTTGTTATCAAACCCATCATCTATATTAAAGGAAAATCAAAAGATTAAAAAAGCCTATGAAAGAAATGAAATCCAGACAAAAGTATTAGCAATTTATAACTCTTTGGCTATATGATTTTATCTAACATTTCTATACAACAAGAAAAAGATTATTCAAAATTAGAATGCCTGCTAGATGGCGATTCTCTTTATTTTACATTATCGCATATTAATTCTAATATTTCACTAGTGTACGATGCATTTGTAGTAGCGCTTCTCCCACTATTATTAGAAAAACAAGAAGATATAGTGGTTAAAGGTATTATGGACGATGTACTCTGCAAGCAGTTAAATGATGTCTTAATACCGAGACTTTGTAAAATCAATAAGATAACTATAACTCCTAAAGTTATACCAGATGTTACAAAAAATGCCATTACTCTCAATAAACAAGTTAATGCGACGGGACTGTCTTGTGGGGTAGACAGCTTAGCAACTATAAAGAATTTTATTGACAATGATATAGGCTTAGATTATCTAACTTTTTTTGATGCTGGCTCACACGGTCATTATAATGGTTATTATGCAAACCAAAACTATGAGTATAGGTTAAAAAACAGTGAAAGAGCTGCTACTAGAATTGGTTTACCTTTGGTAAAAGTCAAAACTAATGCGCATAATTTCATACGTGGCTCATTTGAATCTGCTCACAGTTTTTTAAATATTTCTTGTAGTCTAGCAACACTAGGCCTGATAAACAACTATCATTATGCATCTGCATATGCTGTATCTCAAAGTAATTTCAAAGCTGGTGATACAAGTAATTTTGATAATTTTTTATTACCTCTATTATTTACTTCTTATTTTAATACACATTCTACACTGCAAACAAAAACCCGCTTAGAGCGCATTTCTTATATTCAACATTACGATGTTGCTAATGCCTACCTAGATATTTGTACAAATTCGATACTTGCTAAGAAAATGAACGTGCAAAACTGCACATCTTGCGATAAGTGTCTTCGTACGGCAGCAACATTACAGATGTATGATTCTTTATGTAGATTTGATAAGGTTTTCGATTTAAATATTTATCATAATAATATTGACAATTATATAGCCAGACTCATATCAAAAAAAGTATCCATCCACGAGCGAGAGTTTTTAGATAGTTGGTTAAAAGAGAACAAAATAACTACTTTACAATACTGGAAAGCCGTTAAATTAATAGCCAAAAGAGTAATATCGAGAATAGGCGCTTAAGTCGATTATCTGACTTTTTTTGTCGACAAAATACACTAAAGGACGCACTGGTATTTAATATTTTTATAAATTCACCAAAATTTAAACAAATGAAATCCATTGGATTTATCCCCTTGCGCAAAGGCTCAAAGGGCATACCAGGTAAAAATAAAAAGAAGCTGCTAGGCCGTCCTTTATTTTGCTGGGCGCTTGGTGAGGCAATTGCATCTCAACTAGACACCATTTATATTTTTACAGATGATGAAGATATCATCACTTTTGTTCATAAGGAATACCACTGGACAGACAAGGTAAA
>JAHDEV010000214.1 GCA_020628615.1 Dokdonia sp. | reverse complement strand
TAAGCTATACATCGCTTTTTACTAAAGTGAAATTTATCTTTTCGCGAAAGCAAATTATTTATCTCTTTCATATAACTTGCCTGCTTCTCTAAATTTATATCGCATTTTACGTCTTAGAGATCTTGGAGATATTACTTCTAGAGATTCACCAAAGCCAAGGAGTAATCTTTCCAACTCAAAGTTATGATGCACCTTAATTTTAAAGGTAACACTGCCATCGTCATGTTCTTCAATCTTTTCTTGTGAACTATGAAAAGGTTTAGTGGTGACATAGGGAGCATTACTCTTATTTACTTTAAATAATACATTTTGAAGTTGGTTTTTACCTAATACGGTCACTCCTATTGTATTCCTATAATAACTATCTGCATCTAGCGTCGAGGTCTTATAACGAGTAGTAAAATCGTAATCAATTCCCATAATGCGATCCAGCGCCAGTGTTACTAATTTTTCGTTCTTCTCACGCTGTCCTACTAAAAACCATCTATTATTAAATTCCTTAAGTAAATGCGGATGAAATTTGAAAGTAGATGGTACAATTGCTTTAAATGATTGATATAAAATTTCAATCACTACTTCTTTGAGAATAGCTTGATATAACTCGTCTAGCAACTCAAGACCTTTTAAATCTGTATTCTTATCTATGTGAATTATTGCGGGTTTCTTGTGACGTTCTGTATAAATCCTATCTTCAAGTTTATTAAAAACGCCTTTAAACTCATCAAATAGTGAAAAATCTTGAAACTGCTTGAGCATATCCATAGTCTCAGAAAGCACGTTCATGTCGTTTTCTGTAAGTGGAATATTTGTGATACTATAATCCTCTTCCGCATACTTATAAAATTTTCTGTCGTATACCTCTATAGGTGCATTGTATCCTAATTTATCACTTCGCATCAGCTGAATATCCAACTGCACCGTACGTGTACTCACATTTATATCTCTACCCTCAAAGTCATAGAGCGCATCACTACATGCTTCTATCAAATCATTGAGCGTCCAGTCACGCATCTTATTCTGCAAACACTTATCTATTGTCTTATAACGTATAAGAGCATTTTTATTTACTGCCATAACTACGGATTCTAAAGTAAATCTAGAGAATAAAATCTACTACGCAAAAAGATTGCGTAGTCAATGTGAAATATTTGTACAGAGAAAGAAAGGAGGGTGTTTTTGGAATCTAGCCTCCTTTTTAAAAGAAGTGCTCCGTCACTCACAGGAAGTGGCGGGGCTTATTAAAGACAAAATTATGAAAACAATTACAATGATTACAGGTAAAGACATTAGAGATATGGGCTTCCCTCCTGGAAAATGGTATCGTGCAGCGATAGATCATATCAATGAAAATAAACTATCAAAAGAAGCAACAGAGGTATACCTAGAACAATTTAAACTACCTCCTTCACAACCATTGTTTGATCAACCTGTGGCTTACAACCTAAATATTTCTGCAGAGAATGATCTAGAAGAAGAAAATGTTGCTAAGGTGAAGGAAACTATGGATGCTGTAATGCGCACGCCTACCGTAATTGATGGATCTGTTATGCCAGATGCCTGTCCTGCTGGACCTATAGGAACAATACCAGTAGGTGGTGTTGTCGCAACCAAAAATGCCATACATCCAGGGATGCATAGCGCAGATATTTGTTGTTCTGTTATGCTTACAGATTTCGGAAAAGCAGATCCTAAATTAATTCTAGACGCAGCACATGAGACTACTCATTTTGGAGCTGGTGGACGACCTCGAGGACAACAGTTTAAGTTACCTGACGACCTTAGAGCAGCTTTTGAGGCAAACGACTTTTTGTTGGATCAAAAATCGTTGTCTATTGCTCAAGAACATTTAGGAACACAAGGTGACGGAAATCACTTCCTATTTGTAGGGACCTCTGCCAAAACTGGTAACACTATGATGATCACTCATCATGGATCTCGTGGACCTGGGGCTAGACTATATACCAAAGGTATGGCAACAGCTGCTCGATTTAAGGAGATTTTATCTCCAGAAACATTACGTCAGAATGCTTGGATTCCATTTGATACAGAAGAAGGTCAAGATTACTGGGAAGCATTACAAACTATTAGAAAATGGACGAAGCTTAATCACGAACTCTTGCACGATGCGGTAGCAGAAAAAACAGGAGCTGTTAAGGAAAATAGATTTTGGAATGAGCACAACTTTGTTTTCAAAGATGGAGACATCTTTTACCACGCAAAAGGTGCCACTCCCCTAGATGCTAAGTTTATGCCTGATATTACAGGACCTAGATTGATCCCATTAAATATGGCTGAGCCTGTACTTATTGTAGAAGGAGATACGACAGGAACAAATCTAGGTTTTGCTCCTCACGGCGCAGGGCGTAATATGAGTAGATCTCAGCACAAACGTAATCTAGAGCATCTTACCAATGAAGAAATATTTGCCGAAGAAACTAAGGGAATTGATGCTCGTTTCTTTTCTAATGAAATTGATATTTCCGAGTTGCCTTCTGCCTACAAATCTGCAGCTGCAGTTAGGGAGCAAATGGATGAGTTTGGTTTAGGAACTGTGCTTGATGAAGTAATGCCTTACGGCTGCATAATGGCTGGAGATTGGCAAAAAAATGCGCCGTGGAGACGTAAGAAGAGAAATCGTAGAGGATAG
>JAHDEV010000213.1 GCA_020628615.1 Dokdonia sp. | reverse complement strand
CGCTTTCGCGAAAGCGCATAAAAAAACCCCACTCTTATAGAGCGGGGTTTATGATTTATAAGAATATTAAATCCTTAAGCAATCTTGTTACGCTTACGGTCTACTTCTTTTAAGTAAATCTTACGTAGTCTTAAGTGATTAGGAGTTACCTCTACATACTCATCTTTCTGAATATATTCTAGTGCTTCCTCTAGTGAGAACTTAATTGCAGGTACAATCTTAGCCTTATCATCTGCTCCAGAAGAACGTACGTTAGACTGCTTCTTTGCTTTTGTGATATTGATATTCATATCATCCTGACGAGAGTTTTCACCTATTACTTGACCTTCATAGATATCTTCACCTGGTGATACGAAAAACTTACCACGATCTTGAAGTTTATCTATAGAGTAAGGGATAGCTGTACCGTTTTCCATAGATACAAGTGATCCAGAAATACGTCCAGGGATATCACCTTTAAAAGGCTGGTATTCTTTAAAGCGGTGTGCCATAATTGCTTCTCCAGCAGTAGCAGTAAGAAGTTGGTTACGTAATCCTATAATACCACGTGATGGGATTAAGAATTCTATAATCATACGCTCACCTTTTGCTTCCATAGAAAGCATCTCACCTTTACGCATTGTTACAAACTCTACTGCACGACCAGAAACATTTTCTGGAAGGTCAATAGTAAGCTCTTCTACCGGCTCACATTTTACACCGTCTATTTCTTTTATAATTACTTGAGGCTGTCCTATCTGTAATTCATACCCCTCGCGACGCATTGTCTCGATAAGTACAGAAAGGTGCATTACCCCACGACCATATACTAAGAACTTATCTGCACTATCTGTATCGTTTACACGTAGGGCAAGGTTCTTTTCTAGTTCTTTAGTAAGACGATCTTTAATGTGACGTGATGTTACAAATTTTCCGTCTTTTCCAAAGAAAGGAGAATCGTTAATAGAGAATAACATACTCATTGTAGGCTCATCAATATCAATTGTTGCTAGACCTTCTGGGTTTTCAAAATCTGCCACAGTATCACCTATCTCAAATCCTTCAAGACCTACAATCGCACAGATATCACCTGCTTGTACTGACTCTACTTTAATACGACCTAAACCGTCAAAAGTGTGAAGTTCTTTAATACGAGTTTTCTTGATAGTACCATCGCGCTTTACAAGAGATACCTGCATACCTTCTTTAAGCTCACCACGGTTAAGACGTCCTATTGCGATACGCCCTGTAAAAGAAGAGAAGTCTAGAGATGTGATAAGCATCTGCGTGTTTCCTTCTTTAGTTTCTGGTACTGGTATGTGCTCCATCACCATTTCTAATAATGGCTCGATAGAGTCTGTTTCCTTCTGCCAGTCGTCAGACATCCAGTTATTTTTTGCACTTCCGTATACTGTAGGGAAGTCTAGTTGCCACTCTTCGGCACCTAGTTCAAACATAAGGTCAAAAACCTTCTCGTGTACCTCCTCTGGAGTACAGTTTTCTTTATCTACTTTATTTACAACCACACAAGGCTTAAGACCAAGGTCTATTGCCTTCTGTAATACAAAACGTGTTTGTGGCATAGGTCCTTCAAAGGCATCTACAAGTAGACACACACCATCTGCCATATTTAAAACACGCTCTACCTCTCCACCAAAATCGGCGTGACCAGGAGTATCAATGATATTAATCTTAGTACCCTTGTAGGTTACAGAAACGTTTTTTGAAGTAATAGTAATCCCGCGCTCACGCTCCAGGTCATTGTTATCTAATATAAGCTCACCTTTAGACTCATTTTCTCTAAAAAGCTCACAGTGATACATAATTTTGTCTACCAGGGTTGTTTTACCGTGGTCTACGTGGGCGATAATCGCGATATTCCTTATGTCCATAATAGGTTGTATTAATGCCGTGTTTTTGGCGGTGCAAAAATAGCTATAATTAATTAATTTATTTGCTATTACATTAATAGATATACATTAACGCAATTTCAAACGTTGTAAATCTCATTTTTATCGTTCTACAACCCACAATTATGAAGTTGTTTTGACACTTTTGGGCGTTCCTCTACGAGGCAGGCTATACGCTCATACTCCTCGTCGCTACACAAGTGTCGTCCCTCCACTTGCTGCACTCCTGTGGGGTAACCGCTGCTATCCTTAACGCAAAAAAATGAAGGCACAAAAAAGCCTCTCGTTTATAGAGAGGCTTTTAAAGTATGGTGTAAAACACCTTATATGGTAGTTTGTAACTGCGCTAGCAATTAAAACATCTCACGTCCAGCAAAGTGAAAAGCGCTTTCTATAGCTGCATTCTCATCACTATCAGAACCGTGTACTGCGTTTTCTCCCATAGAAGTTGCATAAAGTGCACGTATCGTACCTTCGGCAGCATCTGCAGGGTTAGTAGCTCCTATTAAAGTACGGAAATCTGCTACTGCGTTTTCTTTTTCAAGTACCGCTGCAACGATAGGTCCGCGTGTCATAAACTCTACAAGCTCTCCAAAGAATGGACGCTCATTGTGTACAGCATAAAACGTCTCAGCATCTGCCTTTGTCATTTGAGTAAGCTTCATCGCTACGATACGGAAACCACTAGCAGTGATTTTTTCTAAAATTGCTCCGATGTGTCCATTCTCAACGCCATCAGGCTTAATCATTGTAAAAGTTCT
>JAHDEV010000212.1 GCA_020628615.1 Dokdonia sp. | reverse complement strand
TTCTTTTTCGGGAACTGGGTCATATCCTTGGCCACCCCAAGGATGGCAAGATAAAATACGTTTTAATGCCAGCTTTCCACCTGTTAAAAGTCCGTGCCTTTGTAAAGCGGTCTTGGTGTAATGAGAGCAAGTGGGTGAGTAGCGACAGGTGCTAGGTGTCCACGAGGAGATAAATTTTTGGTAAAACCAGATGATTCCTAAAAAGGGAGCAATTGCTATTTTCTTTGCAGAAGCCATTAGTTTACGGTAAAGGTAGTACCCTCACGACCATCTTTCAGCTGGATACCCAGCTCTATAAGTTCATCTCGTATTTTGTCACTTAGTGCAAAATCTTTGTTTTCGCGTGCTTCTTTACGAAGTTTTATAAGTAACTCTACGGTACCACTTAATTTTGAATCGTCCGCTTTCGCGAAAGCGTTATTGTCTTCAAGTCCAAGTACGTCAAAAACGAAAGCATTAATCGTCTCAAGTAATAACTTAAGATCACTTGCAGTGATGGTTGCTTTTCCGTCTTTAATAAGGTGTATTTGCTTTACTGCATCAAAAAGATGTGCAATGAGTATCGGAGTGTTAAAATCGTCATTCATCGCGGCGTAGCAAGACGCCTTCCAGTCGTTTACATTAAAGCTACTTTCTTTAGATGTGTCTAGATTTTTTGCAATCTTAAGCGCTTCCATTAGTCTGTTAAAACCTTTTTCACTCGCTAGTAATGCGTCATTTGAGAAGTCCATAATGCTGCGGTAGCTACTCTGTAAGATAAAAAACCTTGCAACGCTAGGGGCAAATCCTTTTGTTAAGTGTGGACTGTCTCCAGTAAAAATCTCACCTGGGTTGATACTGTTACCAGTACTCTTTGCCATTTTCTGGCCGTTAAGGGTGAGCATATTTGCGTGTAGCCAGTACTTTACAGGCTCTGTACCTATTGCAGCTTCATTTTGAGCAATCTCACACTCGTGGTGAGGGAACTTAAGATCCATACCACCACCGTGTATATCAAACTGTTCTCCTAGATATTTTGTACTCATTGCAGTACACTCTAGGTGCCACCCTGGGAAGCCATCACCCCACGGGCTAGGCCAGCGCATTATGTGCTCAGGTTCGGCTTTTTTCCAAAGTGCAAAATCTTGAGGATTGTTCTTCTCATCTTGCGCACTAAGGGCACGGGTGTTTGTAATCATATCTTCTAGCTTGCGGCCAGAAAGTTTACCATACTCGTGGTCTTCATTAAATTTTATTACATCAAAGTATACAGAGCCATTTTTCTCATAAGCATACCCGTTGTCTATAATCTTTTTGATTATTTCTATTTGCTCTATGATGTGACCTGTAGCTGTAGGTTCTATACTAGGAGGTAAGAAGTTAAATTTATTGAGAATGTCGTGAAAGTCTAGCGTGTACTTCTGTACAACTTCCATAGGCTCAATTTGCTCTAGTCTTGCTTTTTTTGCAATCTTATCTTCTCCTTGATCTGCATCATCTGTGAGGTGACCAGCATCTGTAATATTACGCACATAGCGCACTTTATAACCTAAGTGTTTGAGATACCTAAATATCATATCAAAACTCATAAAGGTGCGCACATTACCTAAGTGTACATTACTATATACCGTAGGACCGCACACATACATACCTACATAACCCTCGAGTAGAGGTGTGAAGATTTCTTTCTTTCCAGAAAGCGAGTTGTAAACTGTGAGTTCTTGATCTTGGTATAAAGGCATTTTATGTGCTATTTATGTGTGTAACGAAGGTAAATATCTTAATTGTAAAACTCAAAAAGCGGTCACTAAAAAGAAACCGCTTTTTTATAGGTATGTATAAGCAAGCTATAGCTTCTTAAAAATCTGTGTCTAGCTTGATGTAGTCTAAAAATTCTCTACGTGTAGCTTCTTCTTTAAACTTCCCACCAAACTCGCTAGTTACCGTGCTACTTTCTATATCACGTATACCACGGCTGTTTACACAAAGGTGTTTTGCGTCTATAACGCAGGCTACATCTTCTGTGCCCATAGCACGTTGTAATTCTTGCACGATTTGCATAGTGAGTCGCTCTTGTACTTGAGGACGCTTTGCATAGTAGTCTACAATGCGGTTCATTTTACTAAGCCCTACTACGGTTCCGTTTGAGATGTATGCCACGTGTGCACGACCTACTATAGGTAGTAAGTGATGCTCACAGGTAGAGTATACTGTGATGTTTTTTTCAACTAGCATCTCTCCGTATTTGTAATTATTATCAAATACTGAAACATTAGGCTTATTATCAGGATGTAAACCAGAAAATATCTCGTTTACAAACATCTTTGCCACACGTTTTGGTGTTCCTTTAAGGCTGTCGTCTGTCATATCTAGCCCTAGGGTTTCCATAATGTGAGCGACGTCTTTCTGGATGCTTGCAAGTTTATCTGCATTGCTCATTTCAAAAGCATCTGCACGCAATGGGGTAACCGCGCTGGTCCCTATGTGGTCATCACCTATTGCTTCAATTTGGTCTAATTGTCTTTCTAATTCTGTTTTCATAGTATGCGGTACTCCTTTTAATGGGGTCTTTTACGCTTTCGCGAAAGCGTAATCAACACATTATTTTTACCTCAGTCGTTAAGACTTTTAAAGGCTTGCAAAGGTACGCAATAAACTGCGTTATTTTATAGAACTTAATGACTGAAGCGTTGTATCTCGATAGCTTCTACTTATAGGGATAACGGTTTT
>JAHDEV010000211.1 GCA_020628615.1 Dokdonia sp. | reverse complement strand
CCTAACCAGCAAGAGATTATTGAGTCCATTTGTAATGGGCAAGATGCACTAGTCATAATGCCTACGGGTGGTGGTAAGTCTATGTGTTTTCAACTACCAGCACTGGCGCTTGATGGGGTAGCCCTCGTGATCTCACCGCTTATTGCTTTAATGAAAGATCAGGTAGATGCTTTGCGAGCAAATGGTATTAAGGCAGCCTATTATAACAGTACACAACCACCAGAAGAGACGCAAAAGGTACTGTCAGACCTACAGCACAATGCGCTAGATCTTATTTATGTGGCTCCAGAGAGTTTGCAACTATTAGACCCCGTACTTTCTACAATAAAGATATCACTCATTGCCATAGATGAGGCGCACTGTATCTCATCTTGGGGACACGATTTTAGACCCGCTTACACACAACTAGGCTATTTAAAAAGACGTTACCCAGAAACACCACTTGTAGCACTCACGGCAACTGCAGATAGGTCTACGCAAGATGACATTGCACAACAACTTAGTATCCCACAAGCAAAAAAATACATCTCCTCTTTTGACAGACCTAACCTCTATCTGGACGTGCGACCAGGTCAAAAAAGAAACGAGCAAATTCTTGACTTTCTAGAAGATCACCCTTTTGAGAGTGGTATCATTTACTGTCTATCAAGAAAAAGCACAGAAAATCTCGCGGCCAAACTTAAGAGCAACGGGCACAACGCTGCCGCCTACCACGCAGGTATGAGTGCAGAGCAACGCTCAAAAGTGCAAGAAGATTTTATAAACGACACCACACCTATAATTTGTGCCACTATTGCCTTTGGGATGGGTATTGACAAGAGTAACGTGCGCTGGGTGATACACTATAATATGCCTAAAAATCTTGAAGGATATTATCAAGAAATAGGTAGAGCAGGTCGTGATGGCTTACCCTCACACACCGTGCTTTTTTACAGCTATGCAGACACGATGCAGCTACGCCAGTTTATAGATGGAGCAAAAAATGCCGACTACCAGATGGCTAAGCTTGACCGTATGCAGCAATATGCAGAGGCACTAAGCTGTAGGCGTAAGGTTCTTATAAATTACTTTGGCGAGTTTTTATCGCAAGACTGTGGCAACTGTGACATTTGTAAAAATGCACCCGCATATTTTGACGGTACCGTACTTACTCAAAAAGTACTTTCCGGGGTGGCGCGTATGCAACAAAAGGAAGCAATGGGTACCGTGATAGACGTTTTACGAGGTTCTCAAAACGCCCAAGTGTATGACAAAGGGTATCAGAATATAAAAACTTACGGCGCTGCAAAGGATGTCTCTTGGCGAGATCTTCAGCAGTATGTGATACAAATGATTAATCAAGGATTGTTAGAAATACGCTTTCGCGAAAGCGGAAGACTTCTCCTCACACCGCTTTCTAAAGAAGTTTTATACGACGGTAAAAAGATACAACTCGCAAAACCTAGCAAGGAGAAAGCCAAACCGATTACTAAAGAACGTAAGCCTAAAAAACCAAAAGGCTCTCTTTTTGAAAAACTACGAGAGCTAAGAGCCGAACTTGCTAGAGAGGCAAATGTTGCGGCTTATATTGTATTCTCAGATGCGTCTCTTAAAGATATGGAAGACCAAGAGCCTGTGACTCAAAAACAGTTTTTAGACATACAAGGTGTAGGGCAAGCCAAAATGGAAAAATATGGCGCCGACTTTTTAAAACTCATCAAAGAACACCTCAAAAAACCAAAATCTAAAAGCGGTAGCAAAACCTATCTCGAGACTAAAAACCTCATCCAGCAAGGCCTCTCACTTGAAGAAATTGCAGAGACTCGCAAACTCACGATAGGCTCTGTGTACAACCACCTCATAAAGCTGCACGAAGAGGGTATGGAGATAGACTTTTATCAGTTTATACAGCCCGTAGAGGTCAAGCAAGTACACGACGCCATCTTAAAAGTAGCAGATCCAGATAAGCTCAAATCTTTTTATGAATACTTCAAGGAGGAGATGCCGTACTGGAAAATAAGACTTGCGCTATTTTTAAAGGGTAGGTAGTTTTCTTTTTTACCTATTTTTAGGGCTATGAAAGAATTTACGCTTTCGCGAAAAATAGGTTTTATCACAGGCCCGTTACTTTGCATTCTCATACTGGCATTACCTTTTGATATTATCAACCCAGCGATAGATAAAGTGGTTGCCATTGCCGTATGGATGATTATCTGGTGGATTACAGAAGCGGTTTCTATTTCTGTAACCGCGTTAATTCCGTTAGCACTATTTCCACTACTTGGTATAGGTACTATAAAAGAAGTTGCAAGCAACTATGCAAACCCTATTGTGTATCTGTTTTTTGGAGGATTTGTCATCGCGCTAGCGCTAGAAAAAGTACAACTGCACAAGCGTATTGCGTTATCTATTCTTAAAATTACGGGCACAAAGGCAAACGGTATCATCTTAGGTTTTATGATTGCCACTGGCCTTATGAGTATGTGGATTTCAAACACAGCAAGTACGGTCGTGATGCTCCCCATAGCTGTATCTGTCATTCAACTTCTCATAGATGACGAAGATGGATTTACAAAAAACGACCGCAACTTTGCGCTTAGTATTATGCTAGGCATCGCCTTTGGCGCAAATATAGGTGGGATGGCGACCTTGATAGGCACACCACCTAACTCTGTAATGCTTGCCTTTTTAAATGAAAGTTATAATGTAGATATAGGCTTTTTTCAATGGATGAAAATGGG
>JAHDEV010000210.1 GCA_020628615.1 Dokdonia sp. | reverse complement strand
CTTTTTGAAAACCCAAAACTTGTAGAAGAGGTAAAAGCAGAGTATAAAGAGCGTAAAGGCGATGCCGTTTATGAAGCTATTGTTCCTCCAGGACCACCACCAGTAGATCAAGGTAAATAATATGAAAAATATACATATCAAAGCAGTAGCACTTGTTGCTACTGCTTTTTTCATCCAGAGTTGTAAAGAGCAAGCACCATCAGACATAAATGAGGCTACAACACAACAAATAGAAGTGGCTATAGATCACTATGCAATAAATGTAAATGACCTAGAGAGAAGTGTTGCCTTCTACCAAAAGATATTTGGCTTACAAGAAATAGAAGATGGCACAGAGCAACCCCACATACGCTGGTTTAGACTAGGCAGCACACAAGAGTTACACATTATCGAGGTAGATAGCCTAGATAAACGTATCCCAAAAGGGGTACATCTGGCGCTTGCTGTGCGGGATTTTGATCGCTTTCGCGAAAGCATTATAAACTACAATCTAGACTATTACGACTGGCCAGGTACTAAAAACGCAATATCTACACGCCCAGATAAGGTGAGACAATTATATATACAAGACCCAGACGGTTACTGGGTAGAAGTAAATGATGGTAACCAATTTTAACTAAAGTAAAAGCTATGGACACACGTGCACAGATGAAAGAAAATGCTATTAACTTTTACAAAATGGCTTACGAAGGTAATCCTAAAAAGGCTGTTGAGCTCTATGTAGGAGATGAGTATATACAGCACAATCCAGATGTAGCAAATGGCACACAAGGGTTTATAGATTACTTTGAAAGAATGCAGGCTGAGTATCCCGAAAAGTCAATTAACTTTGTACGTGCCATTGCCGAAGATGACCTCGTTGCCTTACATACACATCAAGTATGGCCGGGTAATGATCAATACATCACGATGGACTTTTTTAGATTTGATAACAATCTAAAAATTGTAGAGCACTGGGACTCTATACAACAGGTGCCAGAAAAAAGTGCAAATCCTAATACGATGTATTAAGACTTCATAAGATCTATCTCTTTTAAGTTTTCTATGCGATTACGCTTTAAGAAAGCATCTATTGTTTCAAAATGCTCTATCACGCGCTTTTCTTTAAACTCAAATACTTTTTTTGATAAGCCTTGCAAGAAATCTCTATCGTGAGAGACAAGTATGAGGGTACCATCATAAGTTTGCAACGCCTCCTTTAGCACATCTTTAGACTTTATATCTAGGTGGTTTGTAGGCTCATCTAGTATGAGAAGATTTACAGGCTCTAGCAATAGCTTTACCATTGCAAGGCGGGTTTTTTCTCCTCCAGAGAGTACACTTACCTTTTTATCTATCGCATCACCAGAAAACATAAAACGCCCTAGGATATTTTTTATCTGTGTGCGCATATCTCCTTTTGCAACCTCATCTACCGTCTGGAAGATAGTGAGCTCTGGATCTAGTAGTGCTGCTTGATTTTGAGCAAAATATCCCACTTTTACATTATGACCTAGTTCGCAGTCTCCTTCTACTTCTATCTCGCCCAGAATGGCTTTAATCATTGTAGATTTTCCCTCGCCGTTTCTACCTACAAAACTCACCTTTTCGCCTCGAGCGATATCCATACTTGCGTTGCTAAAAACGGTATGATCGTCATATTTTTTTGTGAGCTCTTTTACCTTTACCGGAAAGTCTCCAGAGCGTGGTGCTGGCGGAAACTTAAGTGCCAGCGCAGAGTTATCTACCTCATCTATCTCTATAATCTCCAGCTTCTCAAGCATACGTTCTCTAGATGAGACTTGATTAGTCTTACTGTAAGTTCCTTTAAACCTGTCTATAAAAGCCTGGTTATCTGCAATAAATTTTTGTTGCTCTTGGTATGCTTTTATTTGATGTGAGCGACGGTCTGCACGCAACTCAAGATAGTGAGAGTAGTTTGCTTTATAATCATAAATGCGTCCCATCGTGACCTCTATGGTACGGTTTGTAATATTATCTATAAACGCCTTGTCGTGAGAGATCACAATCACGGCCCTTGCCTTGTTAAGTAAGAAATCTTCTAGCCAAATTACCGACTCAATATCTACGTGATTAGTAGGCTCATCTAGTAGTATAAGATCAGGCTTTTTAAGTAAAATTTTGGCAAGCTCAATACGCATACGCCACCCTCCAGAAAACTCTCTGGTAGGTCTATTAAAATCTGACCTTTTAAAGCCTAAACCTCTTAGCGCCTTCTCTACCTCTTCTTCTATATTTACCTCCTCAATGGCATAAAATTTCTCACCGATATCTGTCACCTTAGTAATGATATCCATATACTCTTGAGACTCATAATCTGTGCGTGTCTCAAGCTCTTTATTGAGACGATCCATCTCTGCCTTCATATCTAGCACGGTAGAAAATGCCTTCGAAGCCTCCTCCATAACCGTACAATCATCATCTGTAAGGAGGTGTTGCGGCAGGTATGCTATGACAGCATCCTTAGGCGTACGTAAGTTACCACGTGTGGCTTTCTGTACGCCAGCAATAATCTTCATCATAGTAGACTTACCCGCACCATTTTTACCCATAAGGGCAATTTTGTCATTTTCATTTATGGTGAAAGAAACGTTACTAAAAAGCGTATCTCCGCTAAACTCTACTGCAAGATTATCTACTGCTATCATTGTATTAATTTAAGTGTGCAAAAGTAATTAAATCAAGAGGTATGATGTAGATTTTTATTACGCTTTCGCGAAAG
>JAHDEV010000209.1 GCA_020628615.1 Dokdonia sp. | reverse complement strand
TCTAGTTTTTTGATTTCGACAGCCTTTGGTGAGTAAAATACCACAGCCACATCTGCAGCATCTAGTGCTCCTTGATATTCGCTTAAAAACTCTGGATTAAGACTGCTGTAAGTATGAAGCTCTAGACAGGCTACAACGGTACGGTCACCATATTGTTCTTTTACGGCGCTTGTGGTTGCTGCAACTTTAGAAGGACTATGCGCAAAGTCTTTGTAAATAACTGTGTCTTTACTTTTGGCAATAAGTTCTAGTCGCTTGCTGGCTCCTGTAAAGGTTGAGATGGCTTCATAAAAATCTTCTTCTACAACACCCATATGCTGGCAGATCCACTTTGCACCGGCTAGATTATTGAGATTATGTTTCCCAAAAACTTCTATAGGCATCGCACCATCTGGAGTTTCTAGTAGCGTCTCACCATCTTCTACCGTGTACTCAGGTGTCTGGTAAGGATATTTTTTAATGTGAGCAGTGGCGTTCTCTACTACTTTTACCACATTTTCATCTTCGGTATTGTACACCATTGCACCACCGTTTGTCATTGAGTCTACAAAAATCTGAAACTGCTCCACATAATTGTCAAACGTAGGAAAGACATTAATATGATCCCAAGCAATACCGCTTAGTAGAGCAATATTAGGTTTGTATAAGTGAAATTTTGGTCTGCGATCTATAGGGCTACTCAGATACTCATCACCCTCTAGCACCATAAAATCTGCGTCATCTGTCATTCTCACCATCGTGTCAAAGCCTTCTAGCTGTGCACCCACCATATAGTCTACCTCTTTATCCCAGTAATGCATCACGTGCAGTATCATAGAGGTGATGGTGGTTTTACCGTGAGATCCTCCTATAACGACCCTAGTTTTGTCTTTTGCACGCTCATATAGATATTCTGGATATGAGTAAATGTTGAGACCTAGTTCTTGTGCTTTGAGCAGCTCTGGGTTGTCTTCTTTTGCGTGCATTCCTAAAATAACAGCATCGAGGTCGCTTGTTATTTTTTCTGGAAACCAGCCAAATGCTTCAGGTAATAGTCCATATTTTTCAAGTCGAGATTTTGACGGATCAAAAATCGTGTCGTCACTACCTGTAACGGTCTCTCCTTTGTGATGTAAAGCAAGTGCTAGATTATGCATTGCGGCTCCACCTATGGCTATAAAATGAATGTTCATATGTTGTAAAAGTCTTTATCGTAAAAATAAGATTTCGATTCCAAATGTGCGAGTATTATAAGTGCTATTTTGGGTGTGAGTACGCTTTCGCGAAAGCGTAACAAAAAACAATATATCCTCTTAAGACACGCTGCCAAAACACTGTTACGACTGCAAAAAGGCGTTTGTTTATGCAGAAATATTGACTCTCTGCGAGTTGTCTGTACTGACATAACGACATTCTCAGTAAAAGGCACTATTTTTGTCTAACCGATACCAACGTTCTGCTTACGGAACACAGAAAACGCACAACCAAATGAGTTTCTTCAAGAAAATATTTTCAAAAGAAAAAAAAGAAACCCTTGATAAAGGGCTAGAGAAGACAAAAACGAGCTTCTTTGATAAGATGAGTAAGGCAGTTGCCGGAAAGTCTAAGGTAGATGATGATGTACTTGATAATCTTGAAGAGGTGCTTGTTACCAGTGATGTGGGTGTAAAAACCACGCTTAAGGTGATCACTCGTATAGAAGAGCGTGTGGCCAAAGATAAGTATGTAGGTACAGATGAGCTTAACAGGATACTACGTGAAGAAATTGCCGGTCTACTAAGTGAGACAAACACAGGTAACGCAACCGAATTTGAAATCCCATCGCAAAATAAACCACACGTGATTATGGTGGTAGGTGTAAACGGTGTGGGAAAAACAACCACTATAGGAAAGCTTGCTTACCAGTTTAAAAAGCAAGGTAAAAAGGTGGTGCTAGGTGCGGCAGATACGTTTAGAGCGGCAGCTATAGATCAGTTACAGGTATGGGCAGATCGAGTAGATGTACCTATTGTAAAACAACAAATGGGAAGTGACCCAGCCTCAGTAGCCTTTGACGCACTAGAGAGTGGCGTAAAACAAGATGCAGATGTGATTATTATAGACACTGCCGGGAGATTACACAATAAGGTAAACCTTATGAACGAGCTTACTAAGGTGAAGCGTGTGATGCAAAAGGTAGTGGGAGATGCTCCTCACGATGTACTTCTTGTACTTGATGGTTCTACAGGTCAAAACGCCTTTGAACAAGCAAAACAATTTACAGCAGCTACAGAGGTGACTTCGCTAGCCGTAACAAAACTAGATGGTACCGCAAAAGGTGGTGTGGTGATAGGAATTTCTGATCAGTTTCAAATCCCTGTAAAATACATTGGAGTAGGAGAAGGTATCGAAGATTTACAAGTCTTTAATAAAGTAGAGTTTGTAGATAGTTTCTTTAAATAAGCCATCACTTTTTATGAAACTCGATTTTAGGTGGCTTCCAGAACTTACGTTGCGCACCTTACGAGTGGTTGCTATTGGTTTCTTATTACTTAACCTGTATAGCGTGTATGGAGCATACACTGCGGTAAGGAGTGACCTTGTGCCTAAATATCTAGCGCAGTACACCGCTTTTCCTCACTATATTTTTATTGCTTTTTACAGTCTCATTATATTTTATATATGGAGAATCCTTAAGGGAGCGATTGCTTCACAATACTGGTGGGTACCCGTAATTGCGGTGATTATATTTGAGTCTACTAAGTTTTTTATCTACGGTTTCTTGATGTGGGTTAATCCTTTTGGGTGA
>JAHDEV010000208.1 GCA_020628615.1 Dokdonia sp. | reverse complement strand
GCAAGTGCAAGTGCATTTTGCGAGTGCTTTTGCAATCTAATTTCTAGTGTTTCTAGCCCTTGCAATATTTGGAATGCATTAAATGGACTCAATGCCGCACCGTGATCTCTCAATCCTTCTATGCGCACCTTTGCAATAAACGCTGCCTCTGCTAGTGCATCGTGGTATACTAAGCCGTGGTAACCGGCAGATGGCTCTGTAAACTCAGGAAATTTACCATTACTCCAGTCAAATTTTCCTGCATCTATGATCACTCCACCTAGTGCGGTACCATTACCGTTTATGTATTTTGTAAGAGAGTGTATCACGATATCTGCCCCGTGCTCAATTGGGTTAAGAAGCGCTGGAGTTGCCACCGTGTTATCTACAATGAAAGGGACTTTGTGCGCTTTCGCGAAAGCGGAAATACCTTTTAAATCTAATACATCCAACTTAGGGTTACCTAGTGACTCCACAAAGAAGGCACGGGTATTTTCTTGTGCTGCGTTTTTAAAATTTTCTGGATCTGAAGGATCTACAAAAGTGGTTGTAATCCCAAAACGAGGAAGCGTCACACTTAGTAAATTATACGTTCCTCCATAGAGACTACTTGAGGCTACTACGTGGTCTCCTTGCTTTAACAGTGTAAGTAGTGTGGTGTTAATTGCTGCAGTACCAGAGGCTGTTACAACAGCTGCCAGCCCTCCTTCTATCTCTGTGAGGCGCTTCTCTAGCACATCATTTGTAGGGTTATTAAGGCGTGTGTAGATAAAACCTGGCTCAGAGAGGTTAAAAAGGTTTGCTGCGTGGTCTGCATCATTAAAAACGTAGGCAGTGCTCTGGTAAATAGGCACGGCTCTTGTTCCTCCGTTTGCTGCATAATCGTGTCCTGCGTGCAACGCTTTGGTTGCTAATTTTTGTGTACTCATTTTTCTTTTTTTTGAGTTTAATAGATTCCCTCTCACCTTGTGTGAAAGGATTAAAAACAAAAGCCAAACGTCTCTTAAACCTTATTACAGGCTCTCAAGATTTTTAAGAAAAATATTATAAGAAAAAACACAAGCACGTACCTGAGCGGCACTGCTCGATGTTATCTATCCTCAAGATTCGGAAATGAGCGACTCTTGGGTAGAATGTAGCACCTTCTTTCTAAGTGAAAGGGTTGCTAAGGCTTCATAGGGTCATTCCCTCAGCCTTTCTTGATAACATTTCAATAAGTTGTTGAACTTTGTGAGCACAAATATTGTAAAAACAATTTTACAAAAACAAACTTTTTAGATTAATTTTCTAAATAAAGTTTTGTTAAATTAAATTTGATGAATTTTATACTACTATTATATAATTTTAAAAACTATTTTTCTAAAAAATAAAAGAACATAGAAAATAGGTCTTAAGAAATTTTCACAAAAAAATAACATTACCCTACCAGATTGGTAGGGTAATAGATTATTTATATCATTAAAGTTTCTTTACTTTTGTCCCCATAATAACGAGGACAGATTTGACTGCTTGCAACCTCAAAAAAAAATGGCTAAAATCAAACACAAGACTTTAACATTTCTTGTGTTATGTTTCTACCCAGCACTCGTCAAATCTACTTCTTGACAAAAAATTAAAAAATGGCTTATTTATTTACCTCAGAATCTGTTTCTGAAGGACACCCTGATAAAATTGCAGATCAGATTTCTGACGCACTTATCGATAACTTTCTTGCTTTTGACACGCAGTCTAAAGTTGCTTGCGAGACCCTAGTTACAACTGGGCAGGTAGTTCTTGCAGGAGAAGTAAAGTCTAATGCATACCTAGATGTTCAAAAAATTGCCCGTGAGACTATTAATAAGATAGGATACACAAAGGGTGAGTATATGTTTGACGGTAACTCTTGTGGTGTACTGTCTGCCATACACGAGCAGTCTGACGATATAAATCGTGGTGTAGACCGCGAGAGCAAAGAAGAGCAAGGTGCAGGAGACCAAGGTATGATGTTTGGCTATGCGACTAAGGAAACTGAAAACTATATGCCACTAGCTCTCGAGCTATCACATAGATTACTCATTGAACTAGGTAAACTACGCCGTGAGGATGATGAGATTACCTACCTACGTCCAGATGCAAAAGCACAAGTTACTATTGAGTATAGTGATGATAATGTGCCGCAACGCATTGAAGCTATTGTGGTGTCTACACAGCACGACGACTTTGATGAAGATGAAGCAATGCTAGGTCGCATACGTGGTGACATACAAGACATTCTTATACCTCGCGTAGTAGGAATGCTACCAGAAAATATTGCTGCGCTCTTTAATGATGATATTAAGTATCACATCAACCCAACGGGTAAGTTTGTAATAGGTGGACCTCACGGAGACACAGGTCTTACGGGTCGTAAAATTATAGTAGATACGTATGGTGGTAAAGGAGCTCACGGTGGTGGTGCTTTTTCTGGAAAAGACCCATCAAAGGTAGACCGCTCTGCAGCTTATGCAACGCGTCACATTGCAAAAAACCTAGTAGCTGCCGGAGTAGCAGATGAGATACTTGTACAAGTATCTTATGCAATAGGTGTTGTTGAGCCTATGGGAATCTTTGTAGATACCTATGGTTCATCAAATGTGTCGCTGTCTGATGGTGAGATTGCTCAAAAGGTAACCGAACTTTTTGATATGAGACCAGCTGCAATAGAAAGCAGATTAAAACTGCGCTCTCCTATATACAGCGAGACTGCAGCATATGGACATATGGGACGTACAAACGAAGTGGTAACAAAAACTTTTGAAAGCTTTGACGGTAAG
>JAHDEV010000207.1 GCA_020628615.1 Dokdonia sp. | reverse complement strand
ACAACGGAGTGCTTTACTTTTCATCAGATGGGCATCCTGGTCTTGGAGGTCTTGACGTATTTGCTACAGCACCAGATGCACGTGGTAATGCTCAAGATGCTATAAGCAACATAGGTGAACCTATAAACAGCTCATATGATGACTTTACTTTTATAGTTAACGAGACTACTAAGGTGGGTTACTTTGCTTCTAATCGTAAAAAAGGAGTAGGTAGTGATGATATTTATAAATTTACAAAAGAAGAAATACCTTGTGAGATTGAGCTAGTAGGGGTTGTTACAGACAGAGATTCTGGAGAGCCTATACCAGCAGCAACAGTTACTTTATTAGATTACAACGGTAACGTAGTATCTTCAGTACAAACTACAGCAAGTGGGTACTATGCTTTTGATAAGTCTTACTGTGATACGCAGTATATCATAAGAGGAGCAAAGGAAACCTATAGTGGAGCAGAAGCAATTACAAAAACTCCAGACATATCTGGTACTGTGACTAACGATCTTGAACTGGAGTTGTTGAAAAAGCCTTTCAAAGTAGGAGATGACCTTGCAAAGATTTTAGAACTTAACCCTATATACTTTGATTTTGACAGATATAATATTCGCCCAGATGCGGCACTAGAGCTAGAAAAAGTACTTGCAGTTATGCGTGAGTACCCTAATATGGTTGTAGATGCGCGTTCACATACAGATAGTAGAGGTAAAGATTCATACAACCTAAGTCTATCAGACAAGCGTGCAAAATCTACTGTAAACTATATCATTGCAGAGGGAATCTCTTCATCTAGAATTACCGGTAGAGGATATGGAGAGACACAACTTACTAATGAATGTTCTAACGGAGTACAATGTTCTGAAGAAGCACACCAGCTTAACAGGCGTTCAGAGTTTATTGTAATAAGTAACTAGAAGTAGCTTAATACTTATAATTAAACCCCTTTTCTTACGGAGAGGGGTTTTTTTATGCTTTCGCGAAAGCGCACTCACACCCATATTAATCTTACCCCAAAGAGAAAATTACATCTTTGTGCTCAATAACCTGTAGTACATACAAGACTAAGAATCCCATCGTGACCACAGCTTTTATAAATGTAGAAGCTATAAAGCCTATAAAGGATCCTAGCGCTGCTTTAAGTGCAACCTGAGTACTTGTGTTGTTAAAGGTGAGTTCGCCTATAAAAGCACCCGCAAACGCCCCTATAAGAAAGCCCAAGGGTATGGGGCTAAGTAATCCCACAATA
The DNA here is from genome assembly GCA_020628615.1 of Dokdonia sp. Lineage (GTDB taxonomy): Bacteria > Bacteroidota > Bacteroidia > Flavobacteriales > Flavobacteriaceae > Dokdonia. Next base: position 1,537 of record JAHDEV010000207.1, on the reverse strand, counting down.
AGGCCTATGGTAGTGCCTATGGCACTTGCTTTGCTACCGCCATACCGTTTAGTGCCCATTGCAGGGATGATATAATCTAGTATGGTGATGGCAACCGCCACAGCTAGCGTGATGCCTAAAAATGTCCAGTCTTGCGGTACAGCATCTGTAAAGTGAAGCGTTAATAACCCTAGCCAACTTAAAGGTGGTCCAGGTATAACCGGTAAAAAACTGCCCACTATCCCAGCTATAACTAGCAGTAGGCCTACAATAGCCAAAAAAAGATCTACATAATTCATCATCTATAAGACGTCAAAATCACATAATGTTACATTTTTTAAACTAAAACATTAGTTTAAACTAAATATTTAGTTATATTTGATGTGTCGATCTTCAATATATTGACATACAGACTATTCAATTCCAGTTTTTATGAAACAACTTACAAAGGCAGAAGAAGAGGTAATGCAATTATTATGGGTGGCACAAAAGGCAAACGTCGCACAGCTTATCGAGCAAATGCCAGAGCCAAAGCCTGCTTATAATACAATCTCTACCATCATAAGGATTTTAGAAAACAAAGGCTTTGTAGGCCACGAGAAGGAGGGAAGAGGCTATATCTACCATCCTCTTGTGACTAAGGAGGTGTACAGCAACGCCTCTATGCATAAAATGATGGATAGCTATTTTAATGGCAGTTTTAAAAGTATGGTAAGCTTCTTTGTAAAAAAGAATGATCTAGATGTAAAAGAGCTGGAATCTATTCTGAGCGAAATTAATAAAGACAAGTAATTATGGGATCTTACATTATTCAAGTCATATGTTTTCAAGCATTATTTCTGGCAGTGTATTACCTGCTTTTAAGAAAAGAGACCTTTTTCTCATATAACAGAATATACTTGCTAGTCACTCCCGTAATTGCCCTAGCACTACCGTTTATAAAAATCGCAATGTTACAAACGGTGGTGCCTGTAGAGACATTTGCCAGTGTACTCCCAGAGGTTGTAATAGGTGATGCGCCAGTGATTACATCTACAGATGCGGCTCCCGTTACAGAGTCTTTCACTGTACCGTGGTTACAAATTTATATGGCAGGTGTGGTGATTAGTCTAGTTGTACTCACCATAAAGATTAAAAAATTTACGAGCTACTTTTCTTATAAACAGAAGGGGTCTAGCATCATAGAGATTCCTTCATCTACAGAGGCTTTTACATTTTTTAATTACATATTTATTGGGGCAGATATAGATACGCTTTCGCGAAAGCAAATACTTACCCACGAACAGATACACGCAAAGCAAGGGCATACTTGGGATCTTATCTTCTTTGAGATTTTAAAAGTGGTACTGTGGTTTAACCCCATTGTCTATATCTATCAAAAAAATATAAGTATCGTACACGAGTACCTAGCAGATCAAAAAGCAACCGAAGGTATCTCAAAATACACCTATTATGAAGAGTTACTTAACACAGCCTTTGGCACAAGTAAACTCTCATTTACAAATACATTTTTTAATCAATCATTAATCAAAAAACGAATCGTTATGTTACAAAAATC
>JAHDEV010000206.1 GCA_020628615.1 Dokdonia sp. | reverse complement strand
ACTCAAGAAATAAGATTTTTTACAAAGATAGTCTTGAGTACGCTTTCGCGAAAGCTTAAAAAGTAAATGGTTTCTTAAATTAAACAAACGTTTTGAACAGGTTAAATAAAATAAATTAAATTATTTTCCCTCTAATTGTGATTTATTAAAATTTCCTGCGAATAATAAGGTATACCCAAAAGACGAAACAGCTTGAGTAAGCAAATTACATTTATTGACATTATCAAAAAGCACAGAGGCATTTTATATAAAGTGATCACAATGTACTGTACAAACGATGATGATAAAAAAGACTTAGAACAAGAGATCCTCATCCAGATTTGGAAATCTTTAAGCTCCTATAATGATAGCTATGCAATAACCACGTGGTTGTATAGAATCTCAATGAATGTTGCTATCTCACATTATCGTAAAACGTTCAAGAAAAAAAGTAACACTGTACGACTAGATACAAGTTTACTTGAATTCACTCCAGCTCCTGAGACTAGTGAAGGGAGTTATGAGCAGGAGCGTTTAAGAAAATTGCTAGCTGGTCTCAATGAATTTGATAAAGCCTTAATGTTTTTATATCTGGAGGATAAAGACTATGAGGTCATTGCAGATATTTTGGGTATTACAAAAACAAATGTAGCGACTAAGATTAGTCGTATTAAAAACCGATGGAAGCAGGAGCTTTCATCTGCTAAAAACTAATATTATGAATATAGACGATATAAAAAATATTTGGAAAGAGGATATGCACCAATTGGAGGCTCGTGTACAATTTAACGAAGATAAAATCAAACAACTTGATCTTAACAAGTCTCAGAGTAGCTTTAATAAGTTTTTAAACATATCGCTCGCAGGAAAAAATATGGCTCTCATTTATGCGATAGCTTCACTGTTTCTTATGTACAAATTATGGGGGAGTGCTTTTTATGTAGGAATTGTAAGCATTGGTGCAGCAGCAATGATTTTCTCATACATACAACACAGTCCTCTCAAAAAATTAAATATTGAGAGTCTAAGTATAATTGCACTTCAAAAGGAGGTAAGTAAATTTAGAATCCACACTGCAAAGACCGCTATTTATGACCTATCAATAGTGGGTATATGGATGGCCACTGTAGGAGTGGGCTTTTACGCCTGGACTTCTGGAAGCAGTCACACCCTTAATCTCGCAAAGGGGATCTGGATTAGTGTTGCAATCCTTATTTGGTTTATTGGCGCTTATTTTGGGAGCAAATTCATTTATAAAGACATAGATGAAAAATTAAAAGAAAGTGAAAATATTCTTGCCAATCTATCTAAGTACGAAACGAGCTAGTGTACTTGAACATAAGCTAGAACCCAATACTGACTAGTATTGGGTTTTTTGCTTTCGCGAAAGCGCTATTTGCTTTTTACCATTTTCATAACATTACACCTCTCTTCTATTTTCTACTTTTAAAGTATGAAACATTGGACAGATCATCAGCTAGCATTTGTAATTGCACGTATTACTATAGGCATCAACTTCTTATTGCACGGGGTAGTGCGACTTCCTAAAATGGAAGGCTTTGCCAGCGGACTATCAAAAGGTTTTGAGGGAACAATGTTACCACCCGCTCTGGTGGAGCCTATCGCTTTTGGACTACCTATTGTCGAGCTTGTACTTGGCATCTTATTAATTATAGGGTTTAAAACCCGTCTTGCCGCGGCAGTAAGTTTTATAGTAATCACCTTATTAATGGCGGGCATCTGTTTTAAAGAAGACTGGGATCTGGTAGGCTCGCAAATGATTTATGTGATTTTCTTCTTCATCTTTATTAAAAATTTGCGCCACAATACCTTTGCAATAGACGGCACACCAAAGACCGTAGTAGACGGCTTTACAAACCAGCAGTAATAGTATTTTTTTATAGATTTTATAAGGGTTGTGAGTACGCTTTCGCGAAAGCGGAATTCATATTTTACAATTTTCATAACACCCAAAAGAAGATTACCTCTGTACCTTTATAAAAAAAGAAGGTATGGGATTTGAACATTATGACGTTTTTGTAATAGGATCGGGCAGCGCCGGTAGACAGGTGGCAACACGTTGTGCCAAAGAGGGGATGAAAGTAGCCATTGCAGATAATCGTGAGTATGGTGGCACCTGCGCAAATAGAGGCTGTGACCCCAAAAAAGTACTCCTTAACGCCAGTGAGATCATTGCTAGAACGAGCGATATGGCAGCTGTGGGCGTGACCGAAATTCCAAAAATAGACTGGCAAGCGCTTCAAAAATTTAAAGAAAAGTTTGTCTCTGCAATGCCCGTAAAAACCGAAGAGTCGCTAGATAAACTAGGGATTACAATGTATCACCAGTCGCCTCATTTTATAGAAGAAGGTCTTCTAAGCGTTGAGGGTAAAAAAGTTACGGTAGATAAGGTAGTTATTGCCTCTGGTCTTATTCCTAGACCGCTACACTTTGAAGGTGCTGAGTTGTTTAAAACCTCAGACGATTTTCTTGAGCTTCCAGCCCTACCAGAGAGCATTATTTTTGTGGGTGGAGGTTATATCGCAATGGAGTTTGCTCATATTGCAGCACGCTGCGGCGTAGATGTAACTATTATAGAGCGTGGCGAGCGTGTTTTAAAAATGTTTGATGCTAGTATCACGGGGCTTCTAGAAGAAGAGTCAAAAAAAATAGGAATCAACTTCATCTTTAATGCAGATGTAAACCGCGCCGAAATGCTTCAAAAAAACACACGTGTCTATTACACACGTGATGGCGAGGAGCATAACGTAAAGGCAGCGATGGTTTTTAATACCTCTG
>JAHDEV010000205.1 GCA_020628615.1 Dokdonia sp. | reverse complement strand
TGGCAAACATACTCTCGCCACAAAAAACACCCTTATCTTGCAAGTCTATGCCGTACAGACCTCCTACGAGTTTGTCTTCATACCAGACTTCTACAGAGATGGCATAGCCTAGCTGGTGAAGTCTTAGGTAAGCTTCTACGACGTCATTTGTAATCCAGGTGCCTTGCTGTCCATCTCTTTTAATGCGTTTACAGGCGAGTATAACTTCTAGAAAATTTTGATTATAAGTAACTGTAAAAGGGTTGTCGCGCAGTAATTTGCGCATAGATTTTGATACGTGTACATCTTGCGGAGCCACTACCATTCTAGGGTCTGGTGTCCACCACAAGATGGGTTGTCCCTCATTATACCAAGGAAAAATACCAGATCTATAGGCAAGTAATAACCAGTCTGGGGTAAGATCACCACCTACCATAAGGAGACCCTCTTCGTCTGCCAGATGGTGGTCTGGAAACCAAGGATCATTAGAAAACATATGGTGATCTGGTAGTGGTAGCACAATCTAATTTAATAGGTAGGGCAAAGATAACTATGCCTTATTACTATTAAACGCTTGTATGTGGTCAAAATTCTTTCTAGTGTATAAAATATATAAAAGTGCAGGGATGGTGTATATAAGAGCAACGAGCGCTACTTGTGTGAGATTGTCAAGTAAAAGATAGCTTGCAACAAGCATCAGACATCCTGTTACGGCAACTTCTATAATGGCGCTAGAGATATGTTTTGGAGAACTGGCACGTTCACACGATTTGCATATGGGTTTATTTAACTCATTTACAGGGTGTTTACTGCTAGTATTACTAGCTGTAAAATTTTTATAGCAATTTTGACACAGGTGATAGACTTTCATAGCTTTAAAGTAAAAAACCCAAATCAATTGAGTTGATTTGGGTTTTAAACTGTTGCTAGTAAGCACTTTATCGATCTAAAACGGTAGATCGTCGTGGTCGTCGCTATTAAGATTTGTTGCAGGTTCAAAAGAGTCTGCAGGAGGCATAGGAGGTAATGGTTGTCCTCCACCAGCATTTGCTGCTGCAAGATTCTCTATGCGCCATCCTTGTATTGAGTTAAAATATTTTGTTTCTCCCTGTGGGTTTACCCACTCACGACCTCTTAGGTTAATGCTTATTTTTACGTTTTGACCTACAGAGTAGTTATTAAGTAAGTCTGTTTTATCTTGTACAAACTCCACCATTATATGCTGTGGATACTGCTCTTCTGTTGTGACAACAATCTCTCTCTTTCTAAACCCATTACTCCCAAAAGTTTGAGTCTCACCTATCATTTTTACTTTTCCTTGTACTTCCATCGTGTTCAATTATTAGGGTGTAAATCTATGAAAATTCTAACGTTTTGCGAGTAGAATCTTCCACGCGTTATTCACATTTTTTTGAGCCAATAATTCTTGCGCTTTTTTGTGTATCACAAGGTCATCACCTGTTTTTACTAGTTCCTTTATATGTGCGTCACTTGCTATAAATGTATCTATTTGTGCCTGGGTAGGGAGTTGCTCTACATTACCCAGCATCCCGAGGTCATTACCAGTAAGTATGTCGCTCAGGCGTATATTTTCTGGAATTTGATCTACGCCTATTCCTGTTTTTGCAATAGGTTTTGGCACTTCAAAAAGCCCTTCTTTTGCACGGCTATACCAGTTTGCGCCCATACGTGATACTTGATCTATTTTAAGTGGGTCTATGGCACCAGCGTCTGTGAGAATGTTTTTATCTATATGCATTTTAAGAATCTCGCATATCACGAGGTTACCGGCACCACCTTGATCACCCAGCGCTTTTACCTCGATTACCTTACACTCAAACTGCACTGGAGATTCTGCCACGCGAGGAGGTGTTACCGTTTCTGAGGCAAGCTCTGTAAGACCAGCTTTTACAAATTCATTTACGCCCTTTGCATAAGCTGTACTTGCGAGCGACATTTGCTGTACCATTGCATAGTTTACCATATTTACCGTACACTCTGCAACCTCTAGCACGTTATCTAGCGTATTTTTTGTGGTATTATCTCTTCCACTACGAGAAGGTGAGTACACAAGAATGGGAGGATTTGCCCCAAAGACATTAAAAAAACTAAAAGGAGCGAGATTTACTTTACCATCCTTATCTACAGTACTTGCAAATGCTATGGGACGAGGTCCCACGGCACCTGTAAGGTGACCAAATAACTCAGAAACAGGAATATCTTTTGGATCTATAGTAAGCATATAATTTCTTTTAAAATGTACGGTTCAAAAATACCAAATCTTATAGGGTCTATTACGCTTTCGCGAAAGCTTAACACAAAACAATAGATACTAATTAATCATAAGTTGCGATGAATGCACCCGTAGGATTAGGGGTAAAAACCCTAAGCAATATGCGCCATTATAGCTACATTCTAATCTGTTTATGGTTGCATATTTGTGCTGTAGTAATCATTAAATAAAACAATTATGAAATCGCAAACAGAAGAATGGGGGCTTCTAGAGCAAATATGCCAAGATGAAGAATTTGACGTGTCATTTTTTTCTATTGAGTTTCCAGATGGTAGCTCCTATGAGTATCAGAATTAGAAAACTAAAAAAAATCTTAAGTTTGAATTAGCCTTTGCTTAGGCACTTTTAAAACCGGCTATTGTTTGAGGGAACAATAGCCGGTTTTTTGTAACATTTTGTATCTTCAAGCCACCAATAGTTAAAACAACACAACCTATGGATATTTTTAGCAAGATTAAAGAGAAGCTCAGCAACGAGTTTATAGATATTGTAGAGTGGCTAGACTACACAGATGACACGATTGC
>JAHDEV010000027.1 GCA_020628615.1 Dokdonia sp. | reverse complement strand
CAGCCGGTGGTCTTGCCATAATAGGTACAGAGCGTCACGACTCACGTCGTGTAGATAGACAGCTACGTGGTCGTTCTGGACGTCAAGGAGATCCAGGAAGCTCACAGTTTTATGTATCGCTTGAGGATAACCTAATGCGTTTATTTGGGTCTGAGCGTATTGCAAAGATGATGGATAGAATGGGGCTCAAAGAAGGAGAAGTGATACAACACGGTATGATTTCAAAATCTATAGAGCGCGCACAGAAAAAAGTAGAAGAAAACAACTTTGGTGTTCGTAAAAACTTACTTGAGTATGATGATGTGATGAATATGCAACGTGAGGTTGTATACAAGCGCCGTCGTCACGCACTATATGGAGAGCGTTTACGTGTAGACCTTGCAAATATGATCTATGATACCTCTGAGGTAATTGTAGAATCAAACAAGCAAGCACAAGACTTTAAGAATTTTGAGTTTGAGCTCATTCGTTATTTCTCTATGACGAGCCCAGTAAGTGAGAGCGACTTTAACAGTAAGTCTGCAAAAGATCTTACAGACCTTATTTACAAAGCAGCTTTTGATCACTATAAAGAAAAGATGACTAAGAATGCAGACCTTGCCTTCCCTATCATCAAGAGAGTGTATGAAGATCCTAATGCAAAGTTTGAGCGTATCGTAGTACCATTTACAGACGGTACAAAAGAGCTACGTGTAGTTACAAATCTTAAAGAAGCTTACGACTCAGACGGTAAGCAACTCGTGACAGATTTTGAAAAGAACATCACACTCGCCATTATAGATGACGCTTGGAAAACACACCTTCGTAAGATGGATGAGCTTAAGCAAAGTGTACGCCTCGCTGTACACGAGCAAAAAGATCCATTATTGATCTATAAGTTTGAAGCATTTGAGCTTTTCAAAAAGATGATTGATAAGGTTAATAAAGAGGTGATTTCATTCCTATTTAAAGGAGAGATTCCTCAGGGTAACCAAGAGCAGGTGAGCGATGCATCACAAATACGTGAGCGCCGTGAAGAAACGCAAACTCAAAAGGAAGAAATCCCTAATATGGATGAGCGATCTGCACAGGCTAGAGCTGCTGGTAACACACAACCACAGCAACAACAGGTTACAGAAACTATTGTAAGATCTCAACCTAAAATAGGTCGTAACGACCGTGTTACTATTAAAAATGTAATAAATGGTGAGACAAAAGAAGTAAAATACAAACAGGCTGAACCACTTATTGCAAAAGGACAATGGGTGATTGTAAACAGCTAGATTGTTTTAATAATTTTCTACATAAGGCGGCCCTCTTTTGAGGCCGCCTTATTATTTTTATAGCTATGACAGATTCCATACAGCTTTTATGTTCAGATATAGACGGTACGTTACTTAATGCAGACCGATGGTTGAGTGATGCTACTATTTCCGCTTTCGCGAAAGCGGGATTACCCCTCATACTAGCTTCCTCACGCCCACCACAGGCTATGCGCTACTTGCAAGAAGGACTGGGCAACCTAGGAGAAGCTCTCATTGCCTATAACGGAGGACTTATTATAGGAAAAGATGAAACTATAATAGAAAATAATAGCTACGACACGCAAGTACTGTCTACACTTATCCCACATCATACAAAACATTCTTACAACCTAAGTATTTATAGCCACCAGCACTGGTTTACAGATCAAGAAGATGAGTGGAGCTTACGCGAAATAAACAACACAAGAGCTACTCCCATCTATCAACCAGCTACTGAAAGTCTTGACTTTCTAAATAACAAAAAACTAGGCATACACAAACTAATGTGTATGGGAGCTCCAGAAGAACTTGATAGTCTAGTTGCATTGCTAGAGCCACTCTATAGTGATAAAGTTCACCTTTACAGATCTAAAGACACCTACCTTGAGATTACCCCAAAATATATAGACAAAGCAAAGGCGCTAGCAGTCTTATTAAAAAAGGAGCATAACTTTGGGCTAGAGGCGGTAATGGCTTTTGGCGATAATCACAATGATGATGAGCTTATACGCCGTGTAGGTAAAGGTATTGCTGTACAAAATGCTACTCCTACTCTAAAATCACTAGCAGATTATACGAGCCCGTTTACAAATAAAGAAGATGCTGTCGCAAAGGCTATTCATAAATTTTTAATAGTAGATTAGGGTCTGGGCAATTCTTTTTATAAAACTCAAGATCATTTTGGCTCCCTACGCCAGGGTAGTCACCCTCTTTACCTTGCATATCTATAATTATCTGGAAGTGTAGATGAGGAGCATAATCTCCATTTACATCTGGAGTTCCTAGCGAGGCAATTACTTCACCAGCTTTTACCTTTTGACCAACCTTTTTATTATGTAAAGATGCTACACTTAAGTGACCATATAACGTGTGAAACTCTTGTCCGTCTATGGTGTGCTTTACAATAAGCGTAGGTCCATAATCACCAAAATTTTTATTGTGTTTAAAGCTATGTATTTCCCCATCTAGCGGGCTCACAATACTTTCTCCTGCGTTGCACCACAAGTCTATACCAAGATGAATATTGCGCTTGTCTCCCGGATCTTGTGCCTGAAAATAATCTGACCTATCATAAAGAGGTCGTTTCTCTAGATAACCGCCGTAGGCTACCTTAGAACCACTTATCTTGAGATACAGCTGTAAGAACTTATGATGATCATAAGGTCTTGTAAGGAGCTCAACATCTAGCTCATTATTTGAGGTAGATAAATCTAGCGGATAGAAGTCTTCTTTTTGAAAAGGAGTGTGGAGAGGAGATGTAAATTCTTTTGTAAGCGCACTAAAAAAACTAGTATCCATTGGTTATTATTTGTTGCCTAAAAATACAACTTCGTTACAAAACACAAAAAGCAGCCATAGCTGCACAATAATTTAGTATGTAATCGCTGTTTATTGCAATACTACGTCGCTATACTTAGCATTAATCGTGATAGTATTACCAGTACTTCTAGATTTATGAAACCCATTTACCATCTCTGTAGATCCATTTTTCATAGACTGGGTCTCAAGTTGCTTAGGAATAAAGAAGTCATTATGATCACCACTGTAACTAAAGTTAAATGCCGCCTGCGGTAATTTTAAAGCGAGGTCGCTATTTTCTAAAAATAAAGTAAGCGTCCCAAAGTTATCACTCACTTGAGGTATTGATAATTTACCAAATGACCCAGATATCATACCAGAACCATCTAGACGATTAATGTGCACGTTACTAGAGTTAGACGTTACTTTAATGTCTGTAGCTGTGTTTATATCACAATCTTTAACGTGATTAGTCACGAGAGTTCCTTTGTTCCAGTTTGTGATGGTTACCGGGCTGTAAGAAACATCGATGGAGGTGTTTCCTCCATCGATGGTTGTGGCAGCAAGGCTACCGTGCGAGATAACAGCTTTTGCATTATAAGCATCTGCCATTTTTACTTTACCGTAACGTACATTAAGATCTAGCTCTGCACGTTTAGGCATTTTTATGATAATAACACGTTTTACATTTCGGTTAGACGTTTTTGATGAAGCCTTATCAGAATCATAATTAAGTCTGTAGTGGCTACTTCTATTTCCATTTTCATCTTTTGTATGAGTTTCTTCCCACTCACCTTCGTGCTCTTCTGCCCATTTTTCCATTTTCTTGCCGAAGTTTTCACCCCACTTCTCCATATCCTTTCCAAAAGACTCTCCCCACTTCTCCATAGACTTCCCAAAGTTTTCACCAAAGTTTTCACCCCACTTCTCCATAGATTTACCAAAGTTTTCACCCCAGTCTTCCATTCTCTCTCCAAAATCTTCTCCCCAGGCCTCAACATCTTCAAGCCAGCTATCTACCTCACGCACACGTACGCTTGTACCATACTTTCGGTTTAACTTATTTACATAAGCTTGCTTATCTTTTTCATACTCATCACTATCAAAAGTGATATTTCCTTTGCTATTAAAAGGCCATTTTGGAATGCCAGATTGCTCTATAAGGCGCTCGCTCCAGTCTTCAGATCTTTGCTCTGCTTCTTTCTCCCACTTCTCCATTTTACGCTCAAACTCAGGGCCAAAACTCTTATCCATCTCACGTTCCCATCGCTTTATGTAAGCTCTACCTTCTCTTTTATATGCCTCGTGGTCAAATTTCATTTTTCCCATTTCTTCATAGTACTCATCTGGAAGTCGTGCTCCAGAGATACCTTCTAGTAATGGGCCTACAAGGCCATTCATCACAGGCTCTACTATGCTCAGTGATTGCCCTATAATCTCTCCTAAGTCTAGATCAAGATGTACATTATCTAAATCACTTAGATCATATACTTTTACATCACCATAACCTCCCTTACTTGTAACACGCACTTGGTTACTATTACCACTCACGTCAAGATCCCAAGACCTTGCTGCTTCACTTGCATTTGCTCCCTCTACATAAGCCTCTATAGAGACTTCGTTTTTGTTCCAGGTTTCAAAAATCACATCTGCATAACGTGTGTCTACATCTATTTGCACATCTTTATTTACAGAAAATCGTTCTGTTAACTTTGTCTTTTTGGCCTGAGCGAGTACACTCCCAGATGCTACAAATAGTAACATCATCACTGTCCATAATATCTTATACTGTTTCATCTTATACGGTTTGAATGGCTGCTTCTTGTTGAGCAGCGTTTTTCATTTCTTTAAGTTTTGCTTTGAGCTTTATCATAAGCTCCACACGCAATTTTAAGTTTTCTATCATTGCGTTTACCATCTCTTCACTTACACCACTTTCGGTAATCTCACGGTTAAGACTTTTATACTCTGCATCAAGATCTGACAGCTGTTTCATAAAAGCATCTATAAGCTCCTTGTTATCATCTGTTATCTCAAGACGGGCAATCTCTAGGTTTACACTAGCCAGGTAGTAATCTTCTACTTTTTTAAATTCTGGCGATATCGCACTTAATAAGATTTCTGGTTCTACCGTTTCTGTATTTTCTGGAGTAGCTTGTACTATGGGTGCGTCTTCCGCTTTCGCGAAAGCGTTATTATACACCATCATTACAATACCACCAGCGACAATAAGCACGGCTGCTATCTTCATCCATAAAAATATACCGCCTTTAGGCTTAGAAGGTTTTTGCTCTTCTGGCATACGCTCTTCAAGTAATTGCTCAAAACGTGATAAGTGGCCTTCTCGCAGCTGCTCTTGCTCACCGCTCTCGCTTTTGATAAGCTCTCTAATATCCTGTGCCATAATTAAGGGTCTTTAAGTGTTGTTGAAGCTTCTTCTTACCGCGGTGCACCAGCGTTCTAGAAGCGACTTCTGTAATCTGTAATATCTCTGAGATCTCCTGGTGATCGTATCCCTCTATTAAGAATAGCATAAGAGGATACTCATATCGTTCAGGAAGCTCACTGATGGTTTTCTTAATGTGATTTACGGTTACCCCGTCTGCCACATTCCAATCATTATCATCATCTACCTTGCCCATTACTTCCTCATTAAGTGGGATAAGTGTTGCTTTTTTTGCCTTGATCATATCGAGACTTTTATTAATCACGATGCGCTTAAGCCAGGCTCCAAAGGTGACTTCTCCCGTAAACTGATGAAGCTTTGCAAAGGCATTTATAAAGCCCTCGTGCATTGCCTCTTCTGCCTCAAATGCATTTTTCAAAAATCTAAAGGCTACGCAATACATACCATCACAGTATTTATTGTACAGCTGCAGCTGTGCCTTTCTATCATTTGCCTTGCATTTTTGTATGAGATCACTAACTAGCAAAATGGATGGTTGGTTTTGATTGGTTTATTATTGCTATTCTTCTTAAAGACGAGGTCTTTTTTGCAATGTTGCAAAAAGTTTTATTTTTTTTGAGTTAACAGCCCATTAAGATACTACTAGATTATAAATAAACTATTCATAATTTTTAAGTAATAATGAAGTAAGACTATTTTAAATACCGCGACTAGTCTATATTTGAACCTCAGTATATGAATCACCTCGATATTGCATATGAAAATCTTAACGACCTGCTAGACGAATGTTTCTGGGCAGAGCGTCGCTATTTTAATGCTGCAGAAGAAATTGAGATTATAGAGTTCAAAAGATTTCTAGCTAGAGAAAGTGTAAGCCGCAATAAGTTTTGTCACAAGATAGTATCCCGAATGGCAGAAGAAGGTGTTACTCCAAACAGGCTAGATATTGTAAAGAGTAATGCAGATCGCGACTGGCTAGATGTAACAGCAGCTATGGAGTATAAAACACCTACAAACATTGTAGGCGCGTGTATGATTCAAGACGAGATGGTACTCGTACTTCTCAAACGTCTTATAGATGACAGCTGGTTACCCGTACACATACTAGAAGTGCTTGTGCCTATGGAGTTCCAGATAAAGCAATCACACGCAGATCTTACAAAGCTTAAAGCAAAGGTTAAAAAGAAGTACAAAGACTCACAACTCTAGTTTTACTTCTTTACCCTTAGCAATTCTTTTAGGGATAAAACGCAACTCTTAAACTCACATAATTATGAAGAAAGTAGTAATTTGGTACTTCTGTGAGTAAAGATGCAACACATATCAACAAGAGTATTAATCCTGCGTTTTACAAGACTCGTAAAAGGCAAAAAACTATAAATACTCAAGAGCTAGCAACTGCTATTGCTCAAGGAGATATCACGGCACTCTCTCAAGGTATCACTCTCATAGAGAGCACTGTACAATCACATCAAGATAAAGGACAACAACTTATAGAAGCTTGCCTTAGTAAGGCTAATAAATCTGTAAGGATAGGTATTACCGGCGTGCCTGGCGTGGGCAAAAGTACTTTTATAGAAACCTTTGGCAACTATCTCACCTCACAGGGACATAAAGTAGCTGTACTAGCGGTAGACCCTACAAGCTCTGTATCTCACGGTAGTATACTAGGTGATAAAACCAGAATGTATACACTTGCTCAAAACCCTAATGCCTACATAAGACCGAGCGCCTCAGGAAAATCTCTGGGAGGTGTAGCTCGTAAAACACGAGAAGCCATTATACTCTGTGAAGCTGCAGGTTATGATGTGATTATAATTGAGACGGTGGGTGTAGGTCAGAGCGAGACCATCGTACACTCTATGGTAGACTTCTTTTTGCTACTTAAACTAGCTGGGGCTGGTGATGAACTACAAGGCATTAAAAGAGGTATTGTTGAGATGGCAGATGCCATTGTGATAAATAAAGCAGACGGTGGCAATACAAAAGCTGCAAAGCTGGCTAAGACCGCTTTCGCGAAAGCGTTACACCTCTTCCCTCCTAAACCCAGCAACTGGACACCAAAGGTTACAACCTGTAGCGCGCTAGAAAACACGGGGATTGAAGAAGTATGGAAACTCATATCTGATTATACTGCAGCAACAAAAGCTTCAACGTATTTTGAAACAAAAAGAGCGGAGCAAAATAAATTCTGGCTACTGCAAACCATAGAAAATAAGCTCAAAGACGCATTTTATGCAAATAACAAAGTGGTAGGCAAACTAGACGATGTCTTATCTAAAGTGGCTCAAGGAGAGGTTTCTCCCTTTATAGCCGCACAGCAATTGCTAGACATCACAAGTAAGTAACAGTCTTATTACTTATCATATTTCACAATCAAAAACTGCTGTAATTTATAAAGACCATAGCCTATTGCTGCTCCTATAATCCAACCAGTAAGGACATCACCAGGATAATGTACTCCCACATAAATGCGACTATACCCCACTACCGCAGACCAGAAGAGTAAAAAGAAAATCAAATGCTTATAACTATGCCTAAGCGCTAGACCTGCAAAAACGGCAACCGCCATACTATTACCAGCGTGTGCAGAATAGTATCCATAACGCCCACAGCGCTCTGCGATATATCTTATGGTAGTTTCAAAAGCGACAACTCTACAAGGTCTTGGTCTCATAAAACCGTGCTTAAAAGCATTTGCGAGCTGGTCTACTCCAGTAATGAGTAATGCCACGCATACCACAGTAATGAGTGTACCCTTCATCCCGTACTGCTTGTAAATAAAGAAAAGTAAGAGCGCATATAAGGGTATTGAGCTAAGCTTATTTGTTACAATAAGCCAGAACTGATCCCAGGTGCTACTACCCAGACCGTTTAAGAATAAAAAAAGCTCTTGATCATACTGTACGAGTTGCTCCATTACCTACTCGTTCTCAAATTTTTCCATCTCTGCGTCGTACCACTCTGTAGCTTCTTTTATAGCATTTTCGGTCTCTGAGGCAAGCTCATCTTCGTCTTGACGGTCAAACTCTTCAAACCACTCTATTTCATCAATAGTAAGGTCTATTATAAAACGAGGAAACTCTGTATGAATCACAAAAATATGATCAGAAAAATCTGAATTATCACCTAGTAAAAACTTTGGTACTGTCATAATTATCTATTTAAATATCTATTGTAATGGTGTATTTACACCCCACTTATCAACTTTTTACTAAGGTAGTTAAATCTAAAATATAGCATCGTGGCAGATGCTGTGAGCCCTACCAGTAGCCCTACCCAGATGCCTTGAACACCCATTTGTGCCTCTTTTCCAAAATACCACATCACCGGGAAGCCTATTACCCAGTAAGCTATAAAACATATCACCGTAGGAATATTTACATCTTGTAAACCTCTCAACGCACCAAGAATAGTAACTTGCACTCCATCACTGAGCTGAAACAATGCTGCCACAACGAGTAATTGTGCTGCCATAAAAATCACCTCTGGATTATCTATATAAAAGGGAGGTAACCAGTCTTTGAGCACTATAAAACCTACTGCAAAGACTGCTTCAATGAGAAAACAAAGTATAAAGATGGAAAAAGCGATACGTCTCAAGTTTGGATAATCCCTTTTGCCCTTTTGGTTTCCTACACGTATGGTACCCGTGACTCCCAGCCCTACAGCTATCATAAATGTCATAGACGCAAGGTTAAGCGCAATTTGATTTGCCGCCTGGGCATTAGTCCCCAGAATTCCAGATAAGAATATAGCCGCCGTAAACACACCTACTTCAAAAAGCATTTGTAAAGCTGTAGGAAAACCTAATTTTATAAGTGTTTTAAACTCGCTAAGCCTTATGTGACTCGCTCCATCCCAGAAAAAGTAAGATTTAAATTTACGCTTTCGCGAAAGCATAAATATCAACAGTCCCAGCATAAAAAATCGTGATATGAGTGTTCCCCAGGCAGCACCTTCTACCTCAAGTCTTGGGAAAATCCAAATCCCGTAAATGAGCACATAGTTAAATAAGACATTTACAATATTTGCAAGTATGGTAGCATACATCGCATATTTAGTTTGTGACAATCCATCTGCAAACTGCTTAAAAGCCTGAAAAATCATAAGCGGAATCATAGACAGCGCTACAATCTCAAGGTAAGGTATCGCAAGCGCCACCACCTCTGGCGGTTGATCTAGCATATATAATACGGGCTTTGCAACAAGCAAAGTCACAAAGAGCAACAACCCATTTACAGCACACATAATCACCCCGTGATGAAAGTGCAGTCGCCCCTTCTCTATATTACCCTGACCATCTGCCTCTGCCACAAGTGGCGTGATGGCAAATGAGAAACCTATACCTATAGAGAGTGCTATAAAAACAAGACTATTACCCAGACTTACTGCTGCCAGTTGTGCGGCACCTAGCTGCCCTACCATCAAGTTATCTGCAAGTGCTACAAGTATATGACCCAGCTGCCCCAGCATTATAGGGAATGCTATTTTAAGGTTTGTGCCAAATTCTTTTGTGTAGTCTGAAAACTGCATTGGGTTGGATTTTTTTTACGCTTTCGCGAAAGCGCAAAAATACTTCATCCATAAACAAAGACCGAGTAGTTTAATAGCAAATTCTTATCTTAAAGCATTAATCACATAGTACATCATACCTATGCTCACTAACCCTATAGAAATAGACCTAGCTTTAAGAACACTTATTAAAGCACACAAAGACAAGCTACAGCTCAGAAAAGACGACAGTGCGGGTCTTGAGGCGGCGGGAACTATACACACAATGCAAGGCAAACAAAAAGTAGATGGTCATTACTTTGCAAGTGTGATACCTAAACCCAAAGACTGCAGACTTTACTTCTTCCCTATTTATACAGATGTTGCGGCTTTTACAGACCTAGACCCTATGCTTAAAAAATGTCTTAAGGGCAAGAGTTGTTTTCATATAAAAAAAATGGACGCCTCGCTAGAAGCATCCATTAGAGATATGATAGATAAAGGTATTGCCATTTATCAAGAAAAAGGCATTATCTAAAACCCTTATTGTTTTATGGGTGCCTGTATTAATTTGGCAGGTTTTTGAATATAATTATCCATTAAGTACACAAGACTTGTCATAGTTGCTGCGCCTAGTTCTAATTCTCGTTTATTTACCGCATCAAAAGTATCATTTGCCGCGTGATGATGGTCAAAATAGCGTTGTGAGTCTGGACGCAGTCCTGCTAGTACAATACCATCATTTGTAGCTTTAAGCGGGCCTATATCTGCACCACTACCTCCTCTTGTAAAGTCGTGTATGAGGTAAGGCTCAAAAAGTGATTTCCAGCTTAGCACTTCATTATAATTACGGTCATCTGTATCAAAAGAGAAGCCTCTAGGTGTAAACCCACCTGAGTCACTCTCTAGTGCAAAAATGTGTTGTTCACCTTTTGCCTTTGCCTCTTCTGCATACTTTCTACCGCCACGTAAACCGTTTTCTTCATTCATAAATAATACCACACGTATACTATGCTTAGGTTTATAACCTACTGCTTTCATAAGTCGTAAGACTTCCATACTCTGCACCACTCCTGCACCATCATCGTGAGAGCCATCCCCCAGATCCCAAGAGTCTAGGTGGCCGCCTATAACCATATATTTATTAGGAAACTCACTCCCTGTTATCTCGCCTATCACATTATAAGACTCTACTTCTCCCATATTTTTACAAGACATCTTGTAAAAGAATTTTAACTCTGGATTGAGCTTTAAAGATGTACTTAACAGGTTTGCCCCTTTTGTACTTATGGCGGCTGCAGGTATACGTTTTGACGCAGGTAAATCTCCATAAGACATAGACCCCGTATGTGGGTAATCATCTATACTGTGCGTAACAGATCTTACTATCACTCCCACTGCACCTAGCTTTGCAGCCTCCATAGCTCCTGCATATCGCTGGTCTACACAACCTCCATAGGCTTGAAAGGTGCGTATAAGCTCATCATCCATAGGGCGGTTATAAAAGACTATTTTACCCTTTACATTTTCTTCCCCAAGCGCTTTGAGCTCTTCTATACCCATTACCTCTACTACGTTTGCTCTAAGCCCTACAGACTTAGTCGCTACAGATCCTCCTAGTGCGCAAATAGGCACAGAGGTGATGCGTGCATTTTCTCCTTCTATATGTGCTCTTTCTGCCTCGCCGCGCACCCACTTAGGTACCATTACAGGTTGTAACCAGACTTTATCAAGGCCTGCTTTTTCAAGTTCGGCTTTGGTCCAGGTTACGGCTCTTTCGGCACCTAGACTTCCGCTTAGGCGAGATCCTATATCGTTAGACAAGTAATCGAGCCACTGGTAGCTCTGCCCTTTTGTTAATGCTTCTGTGTAGATCTTACGTACTGTGATTGAGTCGTTTTGCGCTTTCGCGAAAGCGGAAGCCCCTACCACTACAGCAACCGTAAAGATGTTTTTGAGTACTTTATTCATTTTCTAACTGTTCTTTATATGCTGAAAGATTTGCTTTTGTTTTATCATCTAGCTCTGGCTCTTGTATGTCTTCATATTGTGAGAGTGCCTCAAGCAATATACTTGCTACCGCTAGACGAGCTGCTGGCTTATTATCTGCTGGAATTACATACCAAGGTGCCTTATCTGTAGAGGTGCGGTTTATGGCGTCTTCATAATAGGTTTGATAGGTGTCCCATAGCTTGCGCTCTTTGAGGTCACCGGCAGAAAATTTCCAATTTTTTTCCTTTTTCTCAAGGCGGCGTAGTAGTCTATTTTTTTGTTCATCTTTTGATAGATGCAAAAAGAACTTATATATGAGTGTGCCGTTTTCTACAAGATGCTTTTCAAAGTTTTTGATCTGCTCAAAACGCTTATCCCAGAAGGCTTGATTTACATCTTCTACGGTGTTTATACCTGGAAGGTTTTCGCCCAGAATGTATTGCGGGTGTACGCGAGTAACTAGCACATTTTCATAATGTGTACGGTTGTGTACGGCAAATTTTCCTCTCTGGGGTAGTGCGATATAGTGGCGCCATAGATAATCGTGACCTAGCTCAAGGTCTGTAGGCACTTTAAAACTTTGTACCTCAACACCGCGGGCATTAAAGTCTTTAAATACCTCGCGTATGAGACTATCTTTACCAGAGGTATCCATCCCTTGTAAACATATAAGTACCGCATACTTATCGTGAGCATACATTGTGTCTTGAAGCTTACCTAGCTGCTTACGTATTTTTTTGAGTTTTTTCTCTAGTGCTTTTTCTTCTTGATCTTGAAAAAGTATGGTGCTCCTGTCTGAAAGTTTTACAGGCGCTGTTATTTTTAGTGTGTTGTAATCCATATATAAATATAAAAGAAAAGGTTGCCAATAGACAACCTTTTACTTAGACTAAGTTATTGAGCTTATAACTAGATTAATTTTTTACGATGCGTCTCGTTGTTTTTGTATTGTTGTCTCCCACTATTTCTACTACATAAACACCTCTATTAAGAGAAGAAATATCTACAGTAGTCACATTACCTTCTAAAGAAAGTACTTTCTGACCTAGTAAATTAAAAACGGTAACATTTTTTACAGATAAGTTATTAGATCCTGAGATATTAAAACGATCTACGGTTGGGTTAGGATATACAGAAAATGAATCTATACTTACGTTATTACCTGCGCTAAGCGTCTCTGTACCTTCTATAGTAAACGCTATTGAGTCAAAAGTTAATCCAAGAGCTGTAAATGCTGTCCACGATGTTGCCCCTGCTCCGAAGAGATCATCTACATCTATAAGATGGGCTTGCTCACCTACATCTACTCCTGCATCAAACCAGTTCCATCTATCTGGAGAATTTGTCTCACTAGCGCCTACTCTAGGTGCAGCTACTATCCAGTAAAGTCCACCTTCTAGGGTCAATGCTTCTCCATTTGCAACCGTAACATCTACTGTAAGGTCGTAAGAATTTGCGAACATTGGATCATCTGATACAGTTTCTACTATTGTTAATGCTGGGCTATCTGGCGCGAGATTTACTATTTCTAGTAAGGCTGCCTCACCAGCTCCAGAAGGGTCTCCGCCTGGTAGACCGTCTACATCTGCATAAATATAAAGGTCAAAACCTTCGATAGCGGTAAGAAAGTTACCAGAACTCTGAAAACCATATACCGTAATCATATCAACTTCGGCAATATTTTCTGCATCTATAATAAAGTCATCTGCAGAGTAAACAGCACCTGGTATACCGTTAAAAACGTCTGAAACAATACCACTACCACCAGCAGATGGTTGATCAAATATAATAGCTTGTGCATCGCGTTGTGCTGAGGCAGTCTCAAGACCATTATTTTGTACTAGACCTTCTTGAGCACCTAATGCAAAAGTTGAGAGTAAAACTAAAAGAGTAATTTTTTTCATATTGATTTAAATTTAATTGATGTTTTATAAAGGTAATAAAGTTTTCAGGTTATGTTATTTACTTGCAAATAGTTTAACATCTCCCTCGGTAACCTCAGCACCGCTTAAGATGATGAGACGCTCTACGACGTTGCGCAACTCACGTATATTACCCGTCCAGTCATATGCCTTAAGTAGATCTATAGCCTTACTAGAAAAAGTTTTGA
Organism: Dokdonia sp.; assembly: GCA_020628615.1. GTDB lineage: Bacteria > Bacteroidota > Bacteroidia > Flavobacteriales > Flavobacteriaceae > Dokdonia. Next base: position 10,679 of record JAHDEV010000027.1, on the reverse strand, counting down.
GCGCAGTACCTTGCTCTTGCGATATCTTTTTTGCAAAGTGTGTTATAAGTATAGGAATATCGTTGCGACGGTCATTAAGTGCAGGTACTTTAATGAGTATAACCGCAAGCCTGTGGTATAAATCTTCTCTAAAGTTTCCATCTGCAATTTCTTGCTTGAGGTTTTTATTAGTCGCTGCTACTACGCGCACGTCTACTTTAATGTCTTTATCACTACCTACTCGCTGCACTCTACTTTCTTGTAATGCTCTTAACACTTTTGCTTGTGCAGATAAGCTCATATCACCTATCTCATCGAGAAAGATGGTACCGCCATTTGCAGCCTCAAACTTACCTGCGCGATCCTTATTTGCACTTGTAAAAGCTCCTTTTACGTGGCCAAAGAGCTCACTCTCTATAAGTTCTGATGGTATTGCGGCACAGTTTACCTCAACAAGTGGTCCTTTAGAACGGTCACTTTTTTCGTGTAGCCAGTGTGCCACAAGTTCTTTACCAGTACCATTAGGTCCCGTAATGAGTACACGTGCATCTGTGGGAGCTACTTTCTCAATCATCGCTTTGATCTGCCCTATTTCTTCACTCTCGCCCACCATCTCGTACTTTTTGCTCACTTTCTTTTTGAGCTTTATATTTTCTACCACGAGGGTTTTACGGTCTAGTGCGTTGCGCACGGTATTAAGTAATCTATTGAGGTCTGGTGGTTTTGATATATAATCAAAAGCGCCTAGGCGCATTGTGTTTACAGCTGTATCAAGATCTCCGTGACCAGAGATCATTACCATAGGTACTTCTGGCTTGAGCTTACGGGCAGCCTCTAGTACCTCGACACCATCCATTTTTGGCATTTTAATATCACAAAGTACAAGGTCGTAATCTTCTTCTCGAATTTTGTTTATACCCTCTAGGCCATCTCCAGCTTCTTCTACCTGATACTCCTTACTCTCTTCAGATAATATCTTGGTAAGAACACGTCTTATCGCAGCCTCATCTTCTATAATTAAAATCTTTGCCATTATTATAATTTAAATTTTATTCCAGAACGACCATAAAAGGTGTTCTTATCATTTATTGTAAAAACATCATTACGATCTCCATCACGTAGTCGTATGTCATTTATAACAGTGTGTCCAGCATAAAAATAAAACACTAGATGTTTTGTAAAACAATATTCATACCCTAATCCAAAAAGAGCTACGGTCATAGAGATACTCTCTGCTGTTTCAAACTCCCCTTCTGGAATATTTACTTCTACATTATCTTGAATATTTGCATAAAAACCATCTAGACTTAAAAAGCTCTGTATGATATGCTCTCTATTTTTACCAAAATAGCGTTTTATATTAGACTTAGGCACCCCCAAGGTAAAAGACCAATCTGGATGAAACTCACGATAGTAATTTACAAAAGGTAAGGGAAACGGTCTACCAGACTCAGTATCATACCTACCACCTATAATAAGTCTCCACGGTTTATTAAGACCATCTTTAGTCTTATCATTAATAAAATATACTGCCCCAGTGTGTACTAAATCACTGCTAGAGAAGGTTTCTGTACTAAAATTTGAGGTAACCCTTGTGCCTATTTTTGCTCCCAAACGCCACTTATCGTTTAGCTTTTGTGTGTAGCCTAGCGAAAAACTAAAAGATTGAAATCTGTCTAAATCCTCACGGCTAAAGGGTGTAACATCTTCAAATTTTAAATTTACATTACGATACTCAAAACCTGGTACGAGATAAACATCCTCTTTAAGTTTTACAGGCACGTTTATAAAAGATCTAAATCTCCTAAAAGAATTATCTGAATCACTCTGAGGAAAATAGGTATACTCTACTCGTGCCAAATCTGTCAATTGTGCGCTCATTGTCCCTGTAAACAATAGTAAAGCAATAATAAATCTGGCAGTTTTACTCATTTATAGTATCATTTTTTGAAGGTGAATTATTCTCCTCAGATTTCTCCTTTGGCACAAACACTGGTCTATCAGTATTAAAAAGATGTAAATCTCTCTGAGGGAATGGGATGGTAATTCCGCTTTCGCGAAAGCGGTCATCTATCGCATATCTAAGCGCACTTTTTATTCTAGGATCTACAAAACTATCACGCACAAAAAAATACAATCCAAAATCTAATGAACTATCGCCAAAGTTTTCAAAAAGCGCAAAAGGTTTAGGATGCTTTAAAATATCTGGATGCTCTGTTGCACACTCCAGTAATATCTTTTCTACCGCTCTGGTATCGCTACCGTATGCAACACCTACTTTTACATTTTCTCTTGTAGTTTTATGGTTTTGGGTGTAGTTATACACCGTGTCTGTAATAAACTTGTGATTAGGTATTATAATCACTTTATCATCTCTAGTAAGAGCTCTTGTGGTGCGTAGTTTTATTTCAAAAACTCTACCCACGCGACCATCCATCTCAATAATATCGCCTGCCGAAATTGATTTATCTATCATTATCAAAATTCCGCCTATTACATCTTGAAAGACTTCTTGTAAAGCAAGACCAAGACCTACAAATAATGCTGCAGAGGCTGTAAGTAACACGGTTATATTTATCCCAGAAGCACTCATTGTTGCGAGCACTACCACGATATAGGCAATGTATTTTATAAATTTAAAAACACTCACAAACTTGAGCTTGTCATCACCTTCCATTCTACGTGTCATTAAAACACGCACCCACTTAAGCACAATGCTTGTGAGTATAAATGCAACGATAAGAACAATGAGATGCCCTACGGTAAAGCCTATATGATTAGGTTCTTTACCTAGACTTATGAGTTCAAAACTAAGCCACTCTTTTATTGTGCCCCAGATATCTTGCTCTATAATATCTTTTACCTTATCTACCGTTTCTTCTTGTAGATAAAGAAGTAACGTTAGTACTTTAACCATTTAATTAAGTCTTTGTAAGTAGGTTTTTTACCATACATAAGGATTCCAACTCGATATATTTTTGATCCAAACCACACTGTAAAAATAAAGGTGGCTATAAGTAATGTTATAGACAGTATAATTTGCCATAGTGGCACTTCAAAGGGTATGCGCATTAACATCACAATAGGTGATGTAAGCGGTATAATAGAAAACACAGTTGCTACTGTACCGTGAGGATTATCTATTACTGCAAAAAAGCCTACATATATAGCCAGCATAAGTGGCATAATGATAGGCAGCATAAATTGCTGTGTATCTGTCTCATTATCTACCGCTGCGCCTATGGCCGCATAAATAGAACTGTATAAAAAGTATCCGCCTATAAAGTAAACAAAGAAACCACCCACTAGCTGTAGCAAAGGTAATTTTTGAATCTCTTGTAATAACTCTATCACCATATTAGGATCTTGAGCTATCTCTTGAGCTTGCGATGCTGCAGGGTTTACAGAGGTTGCCGCAGATGGATCTACCCCAAAAACTGCTGTAAGCACCACCAGTAATACTCCACCTACTAAAACCCATATAGCAAACTGCGTGATGCCCGCTAGAGTTGTACCCAAAATTTTACCCATCATAAGCTGAAAAGGCTTTACAGAAGAAATGATTACCTCTATGATTCTATTGGTCTTTTCCTCAATGACAGAGCGCATTACCATATTACCATATATAATAATAAACATCATAAGAAGATACCCCGCAGCACCACCAAAACCTGCTTTCACCCAGTTGCTCATCTTTGAGCTAGACTCACCAGAGAAGTTTTCTATATTAATATCTATGGTACTTTTTGCAGTTTCTAGTGCCGTGAGGTTTATACCTTGTGCAACTAAGTTTTGATCTGTAATTTTCTTTTCTATACGATCTTCTATATCTCCTATAAAGTCAAATGACGGAGTCTCATTACCATAAAATGTAACAGGGTTTATAGCGGTTTCTGGGTTTTTTGAGATATGTATGAGACCATAATAAGCATCATCTTTTGCAACTTCTTTACCAGCATCAAGCCCTTGATCACTTAGGTTTACATAACTTGTCTTATCTGTATTAAAAAATACAGATTCAAATTGTCCAGACTCATCAACGACTACAATCGTGCGTTTATCTTCACTATTGAGCTGCGTTAAATAAGAGATAAGCAGTATCATACCTACCAAAATAAGCGGACTCAAAAAAGTCATAATCAAAAATGACTTATTTCTTACTCGTGCGATATACTCTCGCTTTATTATTAAAGAAAGGATGCTCATTTGTTCTGACTAACGGTTTGAATAAAAATATCGTTTACACTCGGGATCACTTCTACAAAGTGTGTTACTTGTCCATAAGTTTGTAAGGTACTTAATAGCTCATTTGGCGTACCATTATCACCCATTTCAACTCGCAATTTATGCTCATTACCTAAGCTTTTGAATTGTGCTGGTGACACCTTAAAAGAAGAGGCTAGTTGTTGTTGCGCTTTCGCGAAAGCGGTCTCATCTACCACCTGCACCCCTATATCAAAGGTATTGTTTTGATATGCTCTCTTTATAGTGTTTATCTCACCGTCCAAAATCTTGTTAGACTTATTTATAAGTGCAATATGATCACACAGTTCCTCCACAGACTCCATACGGTGTGTGCTAAAAATGACTGTTGCCCCCTCATCTCTAAGTTGCAAAATCTCGTCTTTAATAAGGTTTGCATTTATAGGGTCAAAACCACTGAAAGGCTCATCAAAAATGAGCAATTTAGGCTGGTGCATTACCGTAACCACAAACTGTATTTTTTGAGCTTGTCCCTTTGAAAGTTCTTGTATTTTTTTACCCCACCAGTCACCTATCTCAAGTTTTTCAAACCAGTGCTTTGCTCTCGTTTTTGCCTCTGCCTTAGACATTCCTTTGAGTTGTGCGAGATAGAGTACTTGCTCTCCTACCTTCATAGATTTATACAAGCCACGCTCTTCTGGCATATAGCCTATATCGCGTATATGATGTTGCTGTAAAGGTTCTCCTCCTAAGGTCACATTACCAGTATCTGGCATTGTAATCTGGTTAATGATGCGTATAAGTGTCGTTTTACCAGCTCCATTAGGACCTAAAAGTCCAAAAATACTTCCCTCTGGTACGGTAATAGACACATCGTTAAGTGCAGTAAAGTCTCCAAACTTTTTTGAAACCGTATCTGCGACAAGTAGTGAATTCATATAAAGACGTTAATCAAGCTAAGATAGGGATATGACCTGAGTGATGTATGCCTGTTGTGTATATTTTAGGAAAATTATAGACTCGCAGATGTGAGAATAATTAAACAACGCTCACTTATATGTGATTACTTAATTACAAAACGTCTTAAAAGCAAAACCCACCCTAGGCGTAAGCTCAGGATGGGAAAAAAAATTGCTATGAAAAAGAAAAATAACGTCAAACATTGTTTAACGTTATTCAAATATAACTTTTTTTTATGAACCCGATTAATTTGGTTTCATAAAATTTGAAAACGGCTGTTAAGAGAACATATCTTTTACCTTCTCAAAGAATGACTTATCACCTGTTTCTGGATTTGGTGAAAAGTTATCATCGGTAGCCATTTTTTCAAAAAACTGCTTTTGTTCTTTATTAAGAGTTTTAGGCGTCCACACATTTACGTGTACAAGTAAATCTCCTTTACCATATCCATTTATAGATGGGATACCTTTACCTCGTAAACGTAATATCTTACCACTCTGTACACCCTCTTCTATTTTGATACGCACTTTACCAGTTACAGTATCTATCTCTTTTGATGTACCAAGTACGGCCTCACTTATACTTATATAAAGGTCGTAGTGTAAATTATCTCCTTCTCTTTGTAAAAAGTCGTGATCTTTTTCTTCTATTGCTACAAGTAGATCTCCAGCGATTCCATTACCTGGTGCCTCGTTACCTTTACCCGTCACTTTAAGTTGCATTCCATCTACAACTCCTGCCGGTATTTTGATACTTACAGTTTCTTCCTCTACAGTAAGCCCTTGAGCATCTGCTCCAGAAGGACGCTTATCTATCATCTGTCCTGAGCCACCACAAGTAGTACAAGGTGCACTAGTTTGCATACGACCTAAGATAGTATTCTGGATTTTGGTTACTTGTCCAGCACCATTACAAGTTGTACAAGTTTTATATGAAACACCAGCTGCTTGCTTCTTACGTTTTACCTTGATTTTCTTCTCTACACCGTTTGCTATTTCTTCTAGTGTAAGCTTTACTCGTATACGAAGGTTACTTCCTTTCACACGGCGCTGTCCTCCGCCAAAGCCTCCGCCAAAACCAGAGAAACCACCTCCGCCACCGCCAAAAGCGCCGCCAAAGATATCTCCAAACTGGCTAAAGATATCATCCATATTCATCCCGCCGCCGCCAAAGCCGCCGCCGCCCTCAAAGGCTTGATGACCATACTGATCATATCGAGCACGTTTTTGCTCATCACTTAATACCTCATAAGCCTCTGCTGCCTTCTTAAAATTTGCCTCTGCAGTTTCATCACCTGGGTTTTTATCAGGGTGATACTGTACCGCCTTCTTACGGTATGCCTTCTTAATCTCTGCTGCAGTAGCTCCTTTTGAGATACCTAATATGTCGTAAAAATCTTCTTTCATAATAAAAACTCAGTAAGACTGAGTACTCTTAAATCATTAAGGATGGTAGATGCTCACCTACACCTTTCCTTATACTATTTATATTATTGCCCTGTAACTACTTTAGGAAACCGGATGATCTTGTCACCTAGTTTATACCCCTTTTCAATCACATCTACAATTTTACCCTTTAGCTTCTTGCTAGGTGCAGGAATTTGAGTGATAGCCTCGTGCTGGTCTGCATCAAAGGCATCTCCAGCCTTTACTTCCATTTCTTCAAGACCTTTAGACTTAAGGGTCTCCTTGAATTTATTACTTATAAGTGTCATACCTTTTACGTGTACGTCATCCTTATCACCTTTAAACTCATTAAGCGCTCTATCAAAATCGTCTACCACAGGTAGTAATGCTTGTATTACCTCTTGACCTGCAGTTTTATATAATTCTATACGTTCTTTTGTAGTGCGTCGCTTATAATTTTCAAACTCTGCAAATAGGCGTAAAAACTTATCTTTTTCGGCAGCAAGATCATCTTGAGCAATTTCTAACTCAGTGCGCTCATCTGCAGGAGCCGTATCTTCGGCTCCTTTAGTCTCATTTACCTGCTCTGCCTCGTTTACAAGCTGCTCTTGAGCAGCCTCATCTACGGTAGTATCTTGTTTTTTATCTTCTGTTGCCATAATGGTCTTAAATCAATTTTTTACTGAAGTGGCAAAAGTACTGCCAATTGCTATAAAATGTCAAAATGTCACTGCTTTTTTGGTGCTTTAAAACAGTCTAAGTAAATTCCATTATAAATGCTCTTTTCCAGCTTTAGCCAAAACTTATTTACATTAATATGATGTATTTATGAAATTATTAAGAAGACGACTATTAATAAATGTTAATTTTGCAGTTCACTAAATATATATCAAAATGAAAAAACAAATTTTAAATACTCTTGCAGTAATTGCTCTTATAGCAGGAACTGTGTCTTGTAAAGGAGACAAAACAAACGAAACTGAGGCTACAGAAGCTAAAGAAGTTGCAACCGTAGTAGATGCTGTGAAGTTTACAGTAGACACTGCTGCATCAACTATAGACTGGGTAGGAAGCAAACCAACAGAAAATCATACCGGTACAATAGACATCGAGAGCGGTGTTGTAAAAGTAGATGGAGACAAAATTACTGGTACCTTCTTAATAGATATGACAAGTATTAATGTAACAGATCTAGAGGGTAAAGGAAAAGCATCTCTAGAAGGACACCTTAAAGGAGAGGCAGAGGGTAAAGAAGATCACTTCTTTAATGTTGCAAAATATCCTACTGCTGCTTTTGAAGTGACAGGCGTTACAGAAAAAGAAGGAAAGAAAATGATGCAAGGTAACCTTACAATCAGAGATCAGAAAAAGAATATCGAGTTTCCGGTAACTTATACTGTAGAAGGATCAAATATGACTCTTACTAGTGAGCCATTTACAATAGATCGTACAGACTGGGGAGTAAACTACGGGTCAAAATCTATCTTTGATAACTTAGGAGATAAGTTTATCTCTGATGATATCCAACTTACTGTTAAACTTCAAGCTACTAAGGCATAAGTTCAATAAGTTATACAATTAAAAAGCCACTCTATAGAGTGGCTTTTTTTATGCGAGCAAATTTGCTACTGCACTATCTATATCCTTATACTTAAAGGTATAACCTTCTTCTTGTATTTTTTGAGAACTTACCTTCTGGCTTTCTAAGACTACTGCAGCCATATCACCTAGCATAAGTTTGAGAGCAAATGCAGGTACTTTAGGCAGTATAAGCGGCTTACCTAGTTGATCTGCCACCACCTCTGTAAACTTTTTATTAGTTACAGGTGATGGTGCAACACCATTATAAATTCCAGCAAGTTCGTTTTTGTAAATATGAAAATATATACCCGCCATATCATCTATATGTATCCACGATTGCCATTGTTTACCAGTACCTAGCGGTGCACCAGCTCCATAAGAAATAGGCTTCATAAGCTTAGGTAATGCTCCTGCTTCTTTATCTAGTATTACTCCTGTGCGCACTCTAGAGGTCATAACATCTATCTTTTGAAACTCTAGCGCAGCCGTCTCCCATTGCTCTACAACCTGCCCTAAAAAACCAGATGCATATTCTGGATAAGACTCATCATATAGTTTTGTAAAAGATGATGGGTAACCGCCTATAGCACTAGCTGTAATAAAATGCTTTACGGTTATGTTTTCACCATTTTTACGCTTTCGCGAAAGCGTACTATAAAGTAATCTCGTTGTTACAACGCGGCTTTCAAAAATTGCTTTCTTATTCTCTACAGACCAGCGCTGGGCAATCGTAGCTCCAGCAAGATGACAAATAGTATCTACACCTTCAAAACAGGCATCATCAATCTCGTCTGTTTTTGTATTCCAGTAAAATCCTTTGTAATTATTTTTTGATTGTATTTTATCTTTTGATGTTGTTAGATAATTAACATCAATTCCATTCTTGTGACATAATTCTGTTAGGGCTGTCCCCACTAATCCAGTAGCACCTGTTATTAAAACTTTCATCTAATTATTTTGCATTCAGCAACTAAAGATACGAATGGCACCAAAGTATAAATCCACATATGTAAGAAAATTATGCCATTTTTAACACTATTCCTTACCATCTACATAATCTTGAAGGTAAGCATAGCGTGGTGTAAGCTCACCTGCGCGTGTCATACGTGCACGCTCAAGTATACCATCTTTATCACCGTTAAAAAACGCAGGAATAACGTGTTCTAAAAATAATTCGCCAAAACCTTCACTTGCATCTTTAGGTAACTCACAAGGAAGATTATCTACCGCCATTACAGCAATCACTCCCTCGTTTTTATAATTATCTTCCTTTTCTGTATTGGGATTGTACCCATAAAAAGGCTCAGCAATGGTAGATGGTCTTATGGTACTTGCAACTGGGCCATCTATATCACAAGATATATCTGCAACTAGGTTGATTTTAAAATCTGGGTGTTTTGCATCTTCTCGCGTAAACAAGTAAGGAGCGCCATCTCCATAAAAGTGGCCGGCTATAAAATAATCTGTAACCTTTGCATACTTCATAAAGTCGCTCTCATACCCAGAAGGATCTTGATAAAACTCTGCTCTACTACCTGGCTGGCCATCTTTTCTTTTATTATACTCTAGTACATCTATGACGCAATATACTGGCTCTGTAAATTCTTGAGTTAAGTACTCTTGGTCTGTTACTTCTCTTATTTTAAGGTGGTCCAGTATTTCCTTTGCACCTCTAGCTACTTTGCCACTACCAGAAAGACAAATTTTTATGGCAGGTACTGTGATTTTATCAAGTTCTGCTCTTACCGCATTAAGATCTGCTAGACTCTCTACTTTAGGAAGCTCAAATAGGTTATCGTGTTGTCCAAGTAATCTAAAACCGTTATAAGCGCCTACCAGTCCTGCATAACGGCCAAAACCTATAAGACGTGCTCCGTCTGCTCTAGTAATTACCTCGTGATCGTACATCTCAATATTTTTATCAAGAATAGTCTTGAGCAACTTGCGATTATAAGGCTGCTTTTTTATGGTGTGACTAAAAAAGAAATACTTTTTATTAGGTATCAAAGCTTCTAGAGGCACTTCTTTTACTCCTATCATCACATCTGCATCTGTTACATCCTCTTGTACATCAAAACCGTTTATGGTGTATGCCATATCTGGAAAAACACGTATGTCTGACTCCTCAACTACAAAACTTGCATCTTCAAACCGCTCTCGTGCTTCGGCTAGTTTTTCTGGTGAAAAAACAACTCTTCTGTCTGGCGGGTTCTTACGTTCTGTGATGATGGCAAATTTCATAATGTGTGTGTGAAGTTTTGGCAGGCTATATTGTTGGTATAGCTTTTGCATTTTATTAAGAGCAAATATAAGGTTTAGTGCTATATTTGCTATTCCGCTTTCGCGAAAGCGTACAAGAGAACTTATAAACTTTTACAGCTTATGAGTTAAGGAGTACTCGTGAGAGTGATACTACTGGGGTCGACTGGTTTTGACAGCGAGACCAATGGTATTGTAAGCGTGTCGAGCGCTGGAGTATAGCTCGTAAATCTCATATTTCAACTTTTTTAAACGGCGAGAATAACTACGCCCTAGCTGCATAATCTGAAT
>JAHDEV010000204.1 GCA_020628615.1 Dokdonia sp. | reverse complement strand
AATCTATCGCCGTTCGGTCATAGAATTTCACACGACCATTTTCTGTATCAAACACTGTACTTGAGTCAATCACCTTGTCTTCTAGCGCAGCCACCATAGACATCAATTTAAAAGTAGACCCAGGCTCGTGCGCCTCTCCTACGGCATAATTGAGGCGCTCATAATATTTTCCTTCTTTAGTACGACCTAAATTTGAGATGGCTTTAATCTCGCCGGTCTTAGTTTCCATAACAACCACACAACCGTGATCTGCTTGGTATTTTTCGAGACTAGTAAGCAAGGCGTTGTGTGCAACGTCTTGAATATTTACATCTATGGTAGATATGACATCATACCCATCGCGAGGCTCAACGACATTACCTATCCCTAAAGGTTTCCACTCGCCTTTTGCAATCTTTTGCTTAAGACGGCGTCCTTCTTTACCTCTTAGATAATAACCATATGCTCCTTCTAGACCTACTCGGGTATAATATCCACTATCATCCTGACGCTCGTATCCTACTGTGCGTTCTGCCATTTTTTCTAATGGATGCTCACGCTCTGTATGCTCTTCTACAATGATCCCTCCTCTAAACTGGCCTTTATTAAACAAAGGCAACGACTTGATTTTTACATAATCTGCATAACCTAGTTTACGGGCAATAAATAAATAGCGGTTTTTTGTGCTACGTGCTTTGCGCAGTCTATTTTCATAATATGACTGTGGTTTGCCAAGCACTTCAGAGAGTCCTTTAGAAAGTGCTACAATGTTTTCATTAAAATTATCCTTAGACGGTGCGATAGCATCCCAGCGTATATCATACTTAATTTGAGACGTAGCAAGAAGACTACCATCCTCTGCATAAAGATTACCACGCGTAGCTGGTATGGTAACCATCTTCTCGGTACTAGTAACAGCAAGCTCGCGATACTCGGCACCTTGAAAAACCTGTATTGCCACAAGTTTATATGCGATAATAAGCGCTAGAAGAAACATACATCCAGCGACGAAATAAAGGCGGTTTAATATGTTTTTTTCTGATGTAGCCACTCTTAATCTCTTTCTGCTGTTTTTACTTTAATTTTTTTTGGAGGAATATTTGAAGGCTTGACTCCTCTTGCCTCAAGCGCCTTTGCGACACTACTACTTGTTTTTAATTTCCAGAGATTTACTCTTGAGTCTACAGCCTCGCTGCGCAACTCTGCAACCTCATCTTTAAGATCTGCTATCTCGTGAACCTTCTCATCTGCTCTGTGCGAACTAGCAATCATAATGAGCGCCAGTGCCGAGAGAAAGATGATCATTCTCCAGTTTTTAAAGGCATCTTCATCTACCAGAAACTTACCCTTGAGTATGTCATTTACTTTACTCATAAACACACTACACCTTTGCAGCTATTCTAAGCTTTGCACTACGAGCTCTATTATTAATCTTTATTTCTTCTTTACTAGGAACAATTAATCGTCCTACTTTTTTAAACGGCACGTCAAAATTGCCGTACATATCTTTTTCTGGCTCTCCTTCAAAAAGACCATTGCGTATGTAACGCTTTACCAATCTATCTTCAAGAGAGTGATAACTTATAAGACTTATTCTCCCACCCGGCTCAAGCAGTTGCTCAGTCTGAAGCAAAAACTCTTTAAGAACCTCAATCTCTTGATTTACCTCTATGCGTATTGCTTGATAAATCTGTGCGAGTATTTTGTGCTCTCTATGTTTTGGCAAAAAGGCCGCAAGTACTTTTTTAAGTTGCTCGCTTGTTTTTATAGGCGCACTACCTCTCGCCATAACAATTGCACTAGCAAGCTTAGGCGCATTGCGCAACTCTCCATACTGCCAGAACACTTGCCTTAGATCCTCCTCTGCATAATCATTTACTACGTTATAAGCAGAGAGATCATCCTTCTGGTTCATACGCATATCAAGATCACTTTCAAAACGCGTAGAAAAACCTCGCTCTGCAACATCAAACTGATGTGAACTCACACCAAAATCTCCCAGAATACCATCTACCTTTTTATGCCCGTGAAAACGCAAGAAGCGCTTTATGAACCTAAAGTTTTCTGGTATGAGCACAAACCTGCTATCATCTGGCACATTTTGCGCTGCATCTGGATCTTGATCAAAACCATACAGCCTGCCATTTTCACCTAGCCTGCTCAAAATCTCCCTAGAGTGACCTCCACCGCCAAATGTGACATCTACATAAACACCATCTGGCTTTATGTCAAGACCATCTACGGTCTCATTTAATAAAACTGGGTTATGATAATCCATCTGGTATATCGCTATCTCCCATTACCTCCTCGGCTAGATCTGCAAAGTCTACTGCCGCCTCGTCAATGGCTTTTTCATATAAATCTTTATCCCAAATCTCAAGAATGTTAAACGCAGCATTTACTACGATAGATTTCTCAAGCTTTGCAAAACTTCCCAAATCCTTAGACACAAGAATTCTCCCCGTACCGTCTACCTCTACAGGCTTTACACCCGCATTAAAACGACGTATAAACTCATCGTTCTTTTTATTAAAACGATTAAGCTTATTAACCTTTGCACTCAGCACGTTCCACTCTGCAATAGGGTACAACTCAAGACACTTTTGAAACACAGCACGCTTGAGCACAAAACCATCCTGAAGGATAGGCGCCAGCTGCTTTTTAAACGCTTGAGGCAGCATAAGGCGGCCTTTGGCGTCTATTTTACATTCATATGTTCCAATGAGATTAATCACTCGAGATGGGTTAGTTTTTATCTATTAACTCAAATATAGCGCAAATATTACCACTTTTTACCACATTCTACCACTTTGTTGATAAGTTGTACCACC
>JAHDEV010000026.1 GCA_020628615.1 Dokdonia sp. | reverse complement strand
AAGAAGAAATTACAGAAAAGTACAAACGCGCCGATGTCGTTTTTAGTGGTAATCTAATCAAGAAGGAAGTACTCAATAAAGCACGCAAGCGCAGTAGCGGTGATCCCTTACGTTATACCTTTGAAATTATCAAGCAGTACAAGGGCTCTTTTTCTAAAAGCACGATTGAGATACTCTCTGAAGCTTCTGAGATTAGCTGTGGCTATGAATTTAGTGAAGGTTTGACTTACTTGGTGTATACAAGAACTAGCTCCCATTTTAAAGGTAGATTTCCAAAGCTGGTAGATGATAAAAATGCGCATACAACCAGTCTCTGTTCTGGCAATATGCTTAGAAAAAAGGTAGACAAAAAACAGCTACGCATTTTAAAAAGACTAAAAGCAAAAGGTTAAACCTTCTCCATTTTTGCAGCTTCTTTAGCTTTTTTACGTCCTTTCTTTCTGCGGCGTGCGCCGAAGGTTCCTCTACTTATCTTGCCTCGTCGTGATTTTTTGTCTCCGCGTCCCATAATGCTATTGTTTCCTTTCAATTTACGAACTTTACGAGCCTATGTCAAGACCTTTTAAGCACACCCATCCCTACCCGCCTTTTAATCTGGAAAAAGCAACAAAGCTTATAGTGGGCACCTTACCCCCACCACGCTTTTCAACGGGTGATTTAAAACCGGGGGATGTAGATTTTAGTTACGGTAGCATAGACGGGCAATTGTGGCCTATACTCGATAAGATTTTCAACCTCAACCTTAAATTTGAAAACACGGCAGAGGCCATACGCCAGCGCAAAGAGTTCTTAAAATCGAGAAACATAGGTATTTGTGACATTGTCGCCTCTTCAGAAAGACAAAAAGTAGATGCCTCAGATATAGGGATGAGCAACATCACGCTGCGCGACATCTTCGGTTATCTCTCTAAACATACACAAGTAGACACCCTATTATTTACCGGCGGAAACAGTAAAAATGGACCAGAGTATTTCTTTAGGAAAGCTTGTAAAGAAAAACAAGTGCGCCTTAAGGTTGTAAGCGATGTAGTACCTAGAGTACACAACTTTGACTGGGAAGGTCGTACTATTAAAACGGTATCACTCACAGCACCCTCTGGAGCCGCAAATAGAGCTGTAGGAAGTCTGGCGCTTTATAAAAAACTAAAGGCAGAAAATCCTGACTTTAACACCATAGATTTTAGAGTATTGCAATACACTCCTTTTTTCTAAAAGCTAGATTACATCACGTAAAAAGCGACTAATTATTTGTTTATCAAAACAGTGACCACGCATCTCATTTCGGTAAAGTGTATAGCGATTATTGCATCAAATTGTGTAATACGTATTTACCAAAGGGGCAATAAGCTATAACAGCAAGTTTTTAATATCTTACAGAAAGTGATGTGAGACATCTACTCAAATATGCCTTATAGACGTACTTAATGCGCGATGTGAGAAGAATTACGCTTTCGCGAAAGCGTATATATAAATATTATTTGATTTGAGCTAAACAGGGCATTTACCCGTATAGATTGACGCGATTTCTGACGGAAATTTCTGACTTAACTCGCTTTATACAAACCACTTATAGTGTATACATTTAGTCTTCATTAATTGGGGGATTAATATGAAACAAATTACTACTGCGATACGCATACTCTTGGTATGTGGTATCTTTTCGACTGCCATTGCGCAAACCGCACCGACTTTTACAGACTGTCCTGCTGCACCTATTACACAAATAAATGATGTTGGACTATGCGGTGCAAATGTCACTTTTGCCACGCCTACACCAAACGATCCGGATGGAACGGCAACCTTTACAGTTACACAAATAGAAGGTCCAGCATCTGGAGACTTCTTTCCTGTGGGAGATACTACAGTAACCTTTGAGGCTACTGGAGATCCAGACGGAGTGGCGACTTGTACCTTCACAGTCACAGTAACAGACAATGAAGCTCCAGTGGCAAACTGTATTGCTCCATTTACAATTACCTTAGATCAAGATGGCCTTGCAAGTATTACCACAGCAGATGTGGATGATACCGTTACACCTTCTGCTGACAATTGTCCAGACGCAGTATTATCACTTGATATAACCAGCTTTGACTGTTCTAACATAGGTGATAATACGGTAACGCTCACCATAACAGATGCCGCAGGAAATACAGATACTTGTACTACAACCGTCACTGTAGAGGCTGGAGCACTTGATATTACTTGCCCAGCAGATATCGTACTTAATCTTTCTGAGAATGTTGCGACGGTTACACCTGTCTCTGCATCTACATCTTTTACGACGGTGTTTGACAGTTCGCTTAGTAATACCTTTAACGGTAGCGGCTTATCACAATTTCAAAGTTTTACGGCCACTCACGACGCTACAGTGCCTGCAAACTCCTTTATAGGTGGTGGTACTAGTGGTATTATAGAATATAGTTTAGGTGGTACAGAGCGCATAAATGGAATCTATATCTGGAATCAAAATGCAGGTGGTCCTGGTGCTTCAGGCTCATCTGGTATACAAGATGTTATTATAAGTGCTTCTACAAATGGGACAGATTTTACACCTATTTCAGGCGCTCCTACAACATTTGCACAAGTAATAGCGAGTGATAACGCTCCAGTGCAAGAATTTACTTTTGAACCTATTGATGCCTCAACCATACGCATAGAGGTATTATCTAATTATGGAGATGGCAACACAGGTCTGGGAGAAATTATTTTTTCTAACATTACAGATGGTTGTGGAGCTGTCATCACTTATGACGCTCCTACAGTAGTTACAAATTGTGTAGCAACCACCGTTACACAAACAGCAGGATTTGCGAGTGGAAACCCTTTCCCCATAGGCACCACTACAAATACATTTATAGTAGATGATGGTAACGGAAATACCGCCTCTTGCTCTTTTGATATTACCATTATAGATGATGTGGCTCCTATCGCTATTTGTCAAGATATTACGGTACAACTAGATGCAACGGGCTCTGTTACCATCACTCCTGAAGAAATAAATAATGGCTCTACAGACAACTGTGGTACGGTAATCCCAACCTTAAACATCACAGATTTTACCTGTGATGATCTGGGAGAAAACACTGTAATTTTAACCCTAACAGATGACAATGGTAATAGTGCTACCTGTGAGGCTATTGTCACAGTAGAAAATACTGTAGTACCTACCGTAGTATGTCAAGATATTACCATAAGCCTTGATGATACAGGGGTAGCAACTATTGTAGCTTCAGCTATTGATAATGGTAGTACCGTCGCTTGTGGCACGCCTATATTAAGTGCAGATATTACAGAATTTAACTGTGAAAATTTAGGAGTTAATACGGTTACACTTACAGTTACAGATGACCAAGGTAATACAGCAAGTTGTGAAGCAATTGTTACAGTAGAGAGTAACAGCATCACAACAATTACTTGTCCTGCAGATGTTACCCTTAATCTCTCTGAAGTGGCGACGCCTATCATACCTTCATCTGCAAGTACAAGCTTTACGACTGCCTTTGGGTCGAGCCTTACTAATACTTTTAATGGTAATGGACTTACCACTTTTCCAGATCTCAATTCTGACCATAGCTCCTCTGGAGTTACAAACTCGTGGATAGGTGAAGGAACCTCTGGCACAATCACATTTAATCTAGGAGGTACTCAGACCGTAAGTGGTTTTTCTTTTTGGAATCAAAATAACGGTGGTCCTGGTGCTTCAGGAACTTCGGGCATTCAAAATGTGATAATCTCATCATCTACAAACGGAACAGATTTTACACCTATCCCCGGTGCACCAGCAGTATTTGCACAAGTAACTGGAGATGGTCCTGTGGCTCCAGAGGTCTTTAACTTTACACCTATCATTGCTTCTAGCATACGCATAGAAGTACAATCTAATTATGGGGATGGAAATACCGCTTTCGCGGAAATAGCATTTTCTGATGATACACCAGGTTGCGGTGCACTAGTAGCTTATGTAACGCCATTTTCTAATGCTGCCTGTAATGGCGGTGGTGAAGTAACACAAACAGCTGGGTTACCTAGCGGAAGTGCCTTCCCAGTAGGCACGACCACTAATACCTTTGAAGTTACAGATGGCAGTGGCGGAACGCAAACCTGCTCATTTGATATTGTTATCACAGATGACTTAGCACCAGATGTATTATGCCAAAACATAGAAGTTCTATTAGATGGAACTGGTAATGCCATCATCACAGCAGCCGATGTTGATAATGGTACTACAGATAATTGTGGAGATGTAACCTTGAGTATTGATCAAGACACATTTACTTGTGCAGATGTAGGTACGCCAGTAACTGTGACACTTACAGCAACAGATGTAAATGGAAACAGTGCTTCTTGTGAGGCGATAGTTACGGTTACTTCTAATGAATTACCGGTAGCCGTTTGTCAAGATATCACTATCCAACTTGTGGATGGTATGGCGAGCATCACCCCAGCAGATATAGATAACGGCTCTGGCTCTACGTGTGGTACTGCCGTAGAATTATCACTAGATGTACAAGAATTTACCTGTGAGAATCTGGGGGATAACACCGTAACGCTTACCGTAACAGATGCTTCTGGCAATACAGATACGTGTACCGCAACTGTTACTGTAGAAAATAATGAACCACTCGTAATCACTTGTCCGGCAGATATAAACATTAACTTATCTGAGGTCGCTACGCCTATCATTCCTAACTCGGCTGCTACTAGTTTTACTACGGCATTTGGCACAAATCTTAATAATACCTTTGACGGTACAGGGCTTGATGTCTTCCCATCTTTAGATAGTGAGCACGCACCATCGAGTAACACCAACTCTTGGATAGGTGAAGGAACTACAGGAACCATAGATTTTTCTCTTGGTGCTGTGACCACGGTTTCTGGACTTGCCTTTTGGAATCAAAATGGCGGAGGCCCCGGTGTGGACGGAACTTCTGGTATTCAAAATGTGATTATCTCATCTTCAACAAATGGAACAGACTTTACCCCTATTCCTGGGGCGCCTACTTCTTTCACGCAAGTGATACCAAATACCGCCGCCGCACCAGAAATATTTAATTGGACGCCAGTTATGGCGTCAACCATACGCATTGAGGTACAATCTAATTATGGAGATGGGAATACTGCCTTTGCAGAGATTGCCTTCTCAGACACCACCTCGGGATGTGGCGCAGTGATTACTTATGAGGGACCGTTTACAAATCAAGAATGTTTCCCGGGCAGTACTCTAACTCAAACTGCTGGATTTGCTTCTGGAAGTGCTTTCCCACTGGGCACTACTACCAATACTTTTGAGGTAGATGATGGTGCTGGTAATATCGTTACTTGCTCTTTTAACGTGACAATAACAGATGATGTCGCTCCAGATGTGGTATGTCAGGATATTACTATAGAACTAGATGAAACGGGTAGTGCATCTATAGTTGCCGCAGATATAGATGGAGGTACTGCAGACAACTGTACTGATGTCACACTGTCTATAGATATAGACAAATTTGGCTGTGTAAATGTGGGCGAAAATATAGTAACCCTTACTGCAACTGATGGTAATGGAAACACTTCGTTTTGTGAGGCGATTGTAACAGTAGAAAACCTAAACATACCAGAGGCTATCTGTCAAAACATAACTGTAGAACTAGATGCTACGGGAATAGCAATTTTAGATCCTGTACTACTAGATGGAGGAAGCACTTTTGTGTGTGGACCACTTACTTATGAAGCAGATATTACAGAATTTACGTGTGAGAATCTAGGAGAAAACACGGTTGTACTTACAGTAACAGATCCACAAGGTAACACCTCAACCTGTGAGGTTATAGTTGCCGTATTAAATAATGAACCGGTAACCATAACTTGCCCAGATGATATTATTCTTAATCTTTCTGAGGCGTTAGAACCTATAGCGATTACAAGTACTACTACAACTTTTACGGCTGCCTTTGGTAGTGAACTTTCAAATGCTACAAACGGTACGGGGCTCACTGTCTCGCCTAGCACAACAGCTACACACGAACCTACAACGCCTAGCAACTCTTTTATAGGAACTGGTACCGCTGGAACCATAGATTTTAACTTTGGGAATGAGACCCTTATAAGCGGACTATCATTTTGGAATCAAAATGGTGGTGGTCCCGGTGCAAATGGTTCTTCTGGTGTTCAAAATGTTGTCTTTTCTTATAGCACAGATGGAACAAACTTTATCCCTATTCCAGGTGCGCCATCTATTTTTGCACAAGTCACAGATAATGATTTTTCTGTACCAGAGATTTTTACTTTTGATCAGATAGCGGCTACGGTAATACGTATGGAAGTGACGAGTAATTATGGAGATAGTAATACCGCTTTCGCGGAAATAGTCTTTGCCGATATTTCGTCAGGCTGCGGAGCAATTGTCACTTACGAAGGACCATTTACAAATGCGCTCTGCACAGGAGGTGGTGAACTTGTTCAAACCGAAGGTTTTGCGAGTGGAAGTCCATTTCCGTTAGGAACAACCACAAATACATTTGAGGTGACAGACGGCGCAGGAAATATACAAACGTGCTCTTTTGATATCACTATAATAGACGATGTTGCGCCAAGAGCTGTATGCCAAAACATAACCTTAGAGGTAGACGAAACCGGTTCTATAGCAATTACTCCTGAAGATATAGACGGAGGCAGTACAGATAACTGTGGTGACATTACATTATCAATAGACACAGATACATTTACCTGCGATAATGTAGGAGACAATATAGTTACCTTAACAGTTACAGATAGCAACGGCCTATCATCTTCTTGTGAAGCTATTGTAACTATTGTAGGAAGCGTTGCTCCTACTGCTGTTTGTCAAGATATCACTCTACTTTTAGATGCAGATGGTATAGCGACGCTTACCCCAGAACAAATAGATGGAGGAAGCTTTGCAGGGTGTGGAACATTTACCCTTTCTGCAGATATAACAACTTTTACCTGTGACAACTTAGGAGAAAATACAGTGATACTCACTGCTACAGATGCATCTGGAAACAGCACTACTTGTGAGGCAATTGTAACCATAGAAAATAACCAGCCACTTAATCTGTCGTGCCCAGAAGATATTGTCATAAATCTTTCTGAAGTGCTAGAGCCTGTTACACCTACTAATGTGACAACGAGTTTTAATTCAGCCTTTGGTAGTAGTATACAGAATACCATTAACGGCCTTGGTCTTGCGACTTCACCTAGTCTTACTGCGACTCACGATGGAACTACAACAGACAATGCCTTTATAGGAGCTGGCACAACGGGAACTATAGATTTTGATCTCGGCACCGAAAGAACAATAACTGGTTTTTCTTTTTGGAACCTTAACGGCGGTGGTCCAGGCGCTAATGGCTCTTCAGGAATTCAAGATGTAAGCATTTCTTATTCGGTAGATGGGACAACCTTTGTTCCGGTAGATGGAGCGCCGGCAGTTTTCGCGCAAGCGTTATCATCACAAGATGTAGCTCCAGAGACATTTAGCTTTACACAAATAGCAGCTACTGTTATACGCTTTGAAGTACTAAGTAATTATGGTGATAGCAACACTGGATTTGCAGAAATTGCTTTTGCAGACACCACGGTAGGTTGTGGTGCAGCAATTGCTTATGAAGGTCCTTTTACAAATGTAGAGTGCCTAGGCGGTGGAGAACTTGTACAGACGGCAGGTTTTGCCAGTGGTAGTATTTTCTCACTAGGTACAACCACAAATACCTTTGAGGTAACTGATACAAATGGCACCACTCTGAGCTGTTCTTTTGATATTACAGTGATAGATGATGTAGCGCCAAGAGCAGTGTGTCAAGATATCACGATACAACTTGATGAAACAGGCTCTGCGACTATAGAGGCGGCAGATGTAGATGGAGGCAGTACAGATAATTGTGGTGATGTGAGCATTGCTATAGACATAGATAAATTTGGCTGTGAGAATGTAGGAGAAAATATAGTAACCCTTACGGTTACAGACAGCAACGGATTAATTTCTACTTGCGAGGCAATTGTCACTATTGAAAATCCAAATATACCAGTTGCCGTTTGCCAGAACATCACACTAGAACTTGATGCTACCGGTGTAGGTATATTGGACCCTGCATTACTAGATGGAGGAAGCACCTTTGTATGTGGACCACTTACCTATGAAGCAGATATAACAGAATTTACCTGTGAGAATCTAGGCGAAAACTCTGTTGTACTTACAGTGACAGATCCTCAAGGCAATACCTCAACGTGTGAGGCTATTGTAACTGTAGTTAATAATGAGCCAGTAACCATTACGTGCCCAGAAGACCTCATTCTAAACTTATCTGAAGTACTAGAACCTGTCACCATAAGTAGTACAACAACGAGCTTTAGTCCTGCCTTTGGTAGTGATATAGCAAATGCTACAAACGGAACGGGATTAAGTACCACACCTAGCACTACAGCAAACCACGAGGCTACCACGCCTAGTAATTCTTTTATAGGCGCAGGAACTTCTGGTACAATTGATTTTAACCTGGGAGGAGAGACTCTTATAAGTGGCTTCTCTTTCTGGAATCAAAATGGTGGTGGTCCTGGTGCAAATGGCACTTCTGGTATACAAGAGGTAATAATGCGCTACTCTACAGATGGCACAACTTTTACTACCATTCCAGGTGCGCCGACTACATTTGCACAAGTAATGACGAGTGAAGCATCTGCTCCAGAAATATTTACTTTTGACCAGATAGAGGCTACCGTGATACGTATGGAAGTGGTGAGTAATTATGGAGATGGTAATACCGCTTTCGCGGAAATAGTCTTTGCCGATACTCCGTCAGGTTGTGGGGCAATTGTCACTTACGAAGGACCACTTACAAATGCACTCTGTGCTGGAAGTGGTGAACTTGTACAAACCGAAGGTTTTACAAGTGGAAGCCCGTTCCCGTTAGGAACAACCACAAATACTTTTGAAGTTACAGACGGTGCCGGTAACGTACAAACGTGCTCTTTTGACATCACCATTATAGATGATGTAGCACCAAGAGCTGTTTGCCAAGCGATTACTATAGAAATAGGTGAAGATGGTACGGCCAGCATTACACCAGAAGATATAGATGGAGGCAGTACAGATAACTGTGGTGATATTACATTATCAATAGATACAGATACTTTTACTTGCGATAATGTAGGAGAAAATACAGTGACACTTACTGTTACTGATAGTAATGGTCTTACCGCTACTTGCGAGGCTATCGTTACTGTCATAAGTGACAGTCCTCCTACTGCTGTATGTATGGACCTTACCGTACAACTAGATGAAGACGGAATGGCAACCATCACCCCAGAACAAGTAGATGGCGGTAGCTTCTCAAATTGTGGCACGTTTGAGCTCACAATAGATCAAGACACCTTTACTTGTGGGCAACTAGGTGAAAATATAGTAATACTTACTGCAATGAGTCCTAGTGGCGAGTCAACGACTTGTGAAGCTGTTGTGACTGTAGAGAATACACAGCCACTTAGTATTGAGTGTCCAGAAGATATTGTGCTTAATCTTTCTGAAGTTTTAATGCCTGTAGAGGTTTCTAATGGCACGACATCATTTAGCCCTGCATTTGGCAGTGAGCTTGCAAATGCTTTTAATGGGACTGGTCTTGAGATGTCTCCTAGCTTAATGGCAAATCACGAAGCCTCGACACCTAGTAATGCTTTTATAGGTACTGGATCGAGTGGTAGTATAGATTTTGATCTTGGACAAGAAACCATTATAAATGGATTCTCTCTATGGAATTTAAACGGAGGAGGTCCTGGTGCAGAAGGGTCTTCTGGTATTAAAGATGTAACTATACTCTACTCGTTAGATAACGTAACATATACAGTACTTCCTGAAGCGCCTACAGTATTTGCTCAGGTTACTACTTCAGAACCTGTAGGTCCAGAGGTATTTACATTTACTCAGGTGGCCGCTCGCTACATACGCTTTGATGTACAAAGCAATTATGGCGATGGTAATACAGGAATAGCAGAGGTCGCTTTTGCAGATGTAACAGATGGATGTGGCGCTATTGTAAACTACGATGGTCCTTTTGAAAATCTTGATTGCCTAGGTGGCGGTACTTTAGAACAAACAGCTGGTTTTGAAAGTGGTAGTCCGTTCCCGCTAGGCACCACTACAAATACATTTATAGCAACTGACGTAAACGGTAATGAAGTGACTTGCTCATTTACAATAACCCTTATAGATGATGAAGCACCAAGAGCAGTTTGCGCGCCTATAACCGTCACACTTGATGAAAATGGTATTGCAACCATTACCGCAGATGATATTGACAATGGAAGTTCTGATAACTGTGGTGATATTACTACTGCTATAGATATTGATTCATTTACTTGTGAGCAACTAGGGGAAAACACAGTAGTGCTTACCGTAACAGATGCAAATGGAAATAGCTCTACTTGTGAAACTATTGTCACTGTCGAAACCAACATAGCACCTACAGCTGTATGTCAAAACATTACAGTAGAACTAGATGAAGAAGGAATGATTACCGTAGACCCAGTACTAGTAGATGGAGGTAGTACTGCTGTTTGTGGCGAACTCACTTATGAACTAGATGTGTTTGAGTTTACTTGTGATAACTTAGGTGAAAACACTGTTATTCTAACAGTAACAGATGAGCAAGGTCTCACTGCTACTTGTGAAGCAGTGATAACAGTAGTTAATAACCAACCTATAGAAATTACCTGTCCAGAAGATTTAGTTATTAATCTATCTGAAATTTCTAACCCTATTGTACCTACGGGAGCTACTACAACATATAATAGTGCCTTTGGCAGTACACTTTCAAATGCAATAGACGGAACGGGGTTAAACACCTCTCCTAGCCTTACTACAGATCACGCTCCTTCTACTCCAGAAAATTCTTGGATAGGAGAAGGAAGTACTGGTACAATTGATTTTGATTTGGGAGCAGAGACAACCGTGAGCGGATTCTCTTTCTGGAATCAAAATGGTGGTGGTCCGGGACCAGATGGAACTTCAGGTATAAGAGATGTTTTGATTTCTTATAGTATAGATGGTAGTACGTTTATAGATGTAGAGGGAGCGCCTACAGTTTTCGCGCAAGCGGAAGAAAACGCACCGAGCGCACCAGAGATATTTACATTTACCCCTATTACGGCAACTACAATCCGTATGGAAGTACTATCTAATTATGGAGATGGAAACACAGGTTTTGCAGAAATTGTATTTTCTGATGCGGCATCGGGTTGTGGGGCAATTATTTCTTATGAAGGACCATTTACAAATGAGAACTGTGTTGGCGGTGGTACCGTTACACAAACTGCTGGTTTTGCGAGCGGTAACCCATTCCCCGTAGGTACCACTACTAACACCTTTACTGTAGAAGATGGTAATGGTAACCTAGATACTTGTTCTTTTACTATCACAATTATAGATGATCTAGCACCTAGAATGTTTTGTCAAAATATTGAGATAGCACTAGATGAAAATGGAATGACAACCATAACTCCAGAAGAAATTGATGGTGGCACTAGTGATAACTGTACGCCGGTAAGTTTAAGTATAGATATTGATTCATTTACGTGTGAAAATCTAGGAGAAAACACGGTTACACTTACCGCTACAGATGAGAATGGAAATACAGCAAGTTGCGAGGCTATTGTAACAGTTACAAGTATCGTTATACCGCAAATCACTTGTCAAGATATCACTGTGGAGCTTGATGAGAATGGTATGGTTACCATTGTACCAGAAGATGTACTTGCAGATACATCATCTACTTGTCTTATAGATAATTTAGAATTAGACATATCAGAATTTGGCTGTGCAAACACCGGTCCAAATGTGGTAGTAGTTACTGCTACAGATAATGCTGGTAATACGGCTACTTGTGAAGCGATTGTAACAGTAATAGATGTTACTGCACCCACGCCAGAATGTATGGATGCAACCATCTCACTAGATGAAAATGGTATCGCAATTCTTACTCCAGAAGATGTAATAGGTAACCTCGTACCTGTACAAGGTATTCCTTTTACTGGCGACGGGGTGCCAGAAAGTATCCCGATTACAGGTACAGGAGGTACAAATTGTGCTGGAGGACCTACCACCTCTACAGCAGGCGTAGATCTTGAGGGCACTATAGGTGACGCCTATCGCATTGCTACGGTCATCGTAGATCTAGATCATTCTTTTGTAGGTGACCTAGACTTAAGCCTTACATCACCACAAGGCACAGAGCTCGTACTCTCTGCGGGTAATGGCGGCAATGCACAGGGTTATGAAAATGCAACCTTTGATGATGATGGAGAAGATATCACAATGGTGGCAGGTCCTGTAAACGGTATTTATTCTCCAGAAGGAGGAACCTTTGCAGATACCTTTGCTGGTGAACAAATAAACGGAAACTGGAGTCTATCTGTCTGTGATAATACCCAAGGTGACGTTGGTCAACTATTGCGTTTTGAGATAAGCTTTGCAGATCCAGATGACGATCTTCTAGGAGTTCCAGATAACTGTACGCCTACTTCAGATATTGAGTTTGATGTAGACACTTTTGATTGTTCTCATCTAGGCGAAAATGTTGTAAATATTACCGTTACAGATGCAAAAGGCAATGTAGCCACTTGTACAGTAAATGTCACTGTAGTAGATGAAGCCCCACCTACAGCTATCTGTCAAAGTATTGTTGTTATACTTGATGAAGATACTGGTACAGCTAGTATAACACCAGATATGATAGACAATGGTAGTACAGACAACTGTGGTGGAGAGGTAACACTCAGTCTAGACATAACAGAATTTGGTTGTGCAGATGTGGGAGAAAATATCGTGACGCTCACCGTTACAGACCAAAACGGAAACACTGCCACTTGTGAAGCAACTGTTCTTGTAGATGCAGATGACTTTGGTCTCATTTCTTGTCAAGAAGATTTTACCGTAGAGGCAGATCTCTTTGACCTTTATGAGATAGAAAACTACATAGAATCACTTACAGATAACTGTGGTGGTGGCACCTTTACAAACGTCTCTCAACAACCTGTTGCTGGCACTATCATAGATGCTCCTCAAGAGGTTCCGGTAACACTTACAGGTTTTGACGAAGATGGAAATATGGTTACCTGTGAGTTTACAATCACAGTGACTAACAACCCGCTAAGTATAGATGATTTAAGCTTACGCCAGAGCGACATCATACTCTTCCCTAACCCCACGCGAGGAGACATTACTCTCAAAAACTTGAGTAATACTCCACTAGATTATATGGTTATAACAGATATAAGAGGTCGTATTATTGAGCGTGTAGAGTTATCTAGCAGTGGTATAAACACAAACATATCACTCAGATATTATGAAGCTGGAGTATATTTTATGCACATAACGGCAGGGCAAACACAACTTGTAAAACGAGTTGTAAAAAAATAACAACTAACCAATCTCCCTGCTTTAGGCCTCATTTTTAAAAAGAAGATGGGGTCTTTTTTTGTCAATTTGTATCTTCACAGCACAATCCAACCACCATATGAAAAAAGTTATCGTACTCATCGCCATCTCTATCCTTAGTTTAAGTTGTGGAGAGCACAAAGACAACCCAGATAATACAGACTTTACAACCCTCTTTGAAAAAAGTGGTGGTACAGAAACACCTACTTATGATGAGGTGATCACATTTTATCAAGATCTCGACAAGGCATACAGATCTATAAAAACCTATGAAGTTGGAATGACAGATGCAGGTAAGCCCCTCACGCTAGTCACTTTTAATCCTAATCGTAGTTTTGATAGTGAGTTTTCTGATGATATCGATGTGCGCCGTATTCTCATAAATAATGGTATACACCCAGGTGAGTCAGACGGGATAGATGCAACAATGATGCTTATGCGTGACCTCGCACAAGGCAAAATAGAAGCACCAGAAGATACTTGGGTAAGTGCCATAGCCATATACAATATAGGGGGCGCTCTTAATCGCAACAGCACATCACGTACAAATCAAAACGGGCCAAAAGAATATGGTTTTAGAGGCAACGCAAGAAACTATGACCTCAACCGCGATTTTATAAAACGTGATACAAAAAACGCACAAGCCTTTGCAGAAATCTACCATATGATCTCTCCAGATGTTTTTATAGACAACCACGTGAGTAATGGGGCAGACTATCAGTACACCCTTACCCATCTTTTTACACAACACAATAAGCTAGGCGGAGCTATAGGTAACTACGTGCACAATACTTTCCAGCCTATGCTTGAAGAAGATCTTAAGCGTAAAGACTGGGAGATCACTCCTTATGTAAACGTTTTTAATAGTGTTCCAGAAAAAGGTTTTAGCCAGTTTATGGACTACCCTCGCTACTCAACGGGCTTTACATCACTATGGAACACCATAGGCCTTATGGTAGAGACACATATGCTCAAGCCTTATAAACCACGTGTAGAGGGCACCTATGAGTTAATGAAAAGTGTTTTAAAACTCACTGCTCAAAACGGAGATCAGATTAAAAAAATACGTGCAGAAGCTTTTAACGCTTTCGCGAAAGCGGAAACCTATCCCGTACAATTTGCACTAGACACAACAAAAACCACAACCTTAGAATTTTTAGGCTACGAGGGAGAAATGATACCTAGTAAAATCACCGGAAAACAACGCCTTAAATATGATAAGACCAAGCCCTTTACCAAAGAAGTAACCTACTATGACTACTTTAAACCGACTAAGGAAGTTAGTGTACCTAAGGCATATGTGATACCTAGAGGGTACCGTGACATTGCTCTTATCTTAAAAGACAACAACATTAAGTTCAAACAGCTTAAAAAGGACACTACCTTTACGGGAGAAGTGTATCACATAGATACCTATGAGACTCGCAAGAGTGCTTACGAGGGTCACTACTTACATTACAACACAACCGTAAAAACTACAAGCCAGGAAGTAACTGTCGCAAAGGGTGGCTATCTCGTACCTACAGATCAAGACGGTATGCGCTACTTACTAGAAACCCTCGAGCCAGAGGCAACAGACAGTTTCTTTAACTGGAACTTTTTTGACACCATATTGCAACAAAAGGAAGGATTCTCACCATATGTATGGGAAGACAAAGCACTCGAAGTCCTTAAACGCAACCCACAATTACAAATTGAATTTAACCTCAAAAAGTCACTAGAACCTCAATTTGCCGAAAACTGGTATGCCCAGCTAGACTGGCTTCATAAAAAATCACCTAACTATGAGAAAGCACACCTACGCTACCCTATCGTTAGGATGCTTAACTAGATATGTACTCGGGAAGATGAGCTTGATATTTTCGTAAGATTTATCAAGCGCTTTTTGTGCTTTTTCAAAGTTGAGCCACTTTGCTTTTTTTATACCCTCTTTAGTTTGCGGCACCAGTTCATCTGTAGAACTGGTGTGCATTTCATACCAGAAAGTCTCTTTAAGTCTAAATTTACCATTGCGTTTAAAAACGTGATAAGTAATCTCAAGCGGTCTCTTAATAGTAAGACCTTTTACACCGGTCTCCTCCTCTACTTCTCTAAGAGCACATTCTTCTATGCCCTCTTTCTTTTCTATCTTTCCTTTAGGGAGGTCCCACCTGCCGTTGCGGTGTATAAAAAGAATTTCCTTTTTATCATTATAAACAAGACCACCACCAGCTATTACAAGTTTAAGTTTCTTGCGTAAATGTTTAAGAAGTTTTTCTTCTTTAGGGTGATATAGATTAATGTATAGCTGTTCTCCGTTATACAGTTTTTTGATTAGTTTTTTAATCTTAACCGTTTTAATCGGGATGGTCTTATACTGTTTACCTATTACCTTTTCGGTAGATAGAATAATAGGAATATCATTGACAAAAACTTTATACATTTGCAATATGATTTTAGACAAAGAAACGGCAAAAAAAACTGCCGAATTGCTTTTGCAAATTAATGCAATAAAACTACAACCGCAAACTCCTTTTACGTGGGCTTCTGGTTGGAAATCTCCCATTTATTGCGATAACCGTATCACACTGTCGTACCCAGCAATACGTAACTACATACATCAAGAGATGGCAAAACAAGTAGAGTCTATCTACGGTAAGCCAGATGCGATAGTAGGAGTTGCTACGGGAGCGATAGGCATTGGTATGCTTGTTGCAGATTATCTTAATGTACCTTTTGCTTATGTACGCCCTGAACCAAAAAAGCACGGACGTAAAAATCAAATAGAAGGTCACCTAGAGCCTAACAGTAATGTAGTGGTAATAGAAGATCTTATAAGCACTGGTAAGAGTAGCCTTATGGCAGTAGAAGCTCTTAAAAATTCTGATATGAATGTAAAAGGGATGCTAGCCATCTTTACTTATGGGTTTGACACAGCTGCTACAAATTTTGAAGAAGCTGGCGTAGCACTTAATACATTAAGTGATTACTCGCACCTATTATTACAAGCTCGCGATACAAACTTCATAACAGAAGCGCAGCAAGAAACCTTAGAAAACTGGCGTAAAGACCCAGCAAACTGGGGATAATTATACAAATTAAAAAAAGCTAAATGAACTTAGAGAGCCCAGTAAAAACTTTAGATAAATCTCAAGAAGAGGTGTACAACTTCTTGATGAACATTGAGAATTTTGAAAAATTAATGCCAGAAAACACCAAATTTGAAAAAATAAGCGATACCCGTTTCTTATTTGGTCTTAAAGGAATGCCAGAGATTGTATTAGATCTTAAAGAAGGTATACCACACAGTAAAGTAGTACTAGGTGCTGCAAGTGACAAAATTCCTTTTGAGCTCACTGCAGATATTAAAGAACTAGAAGCCTCAAAAACAGAAGTGCAACTCCTTTTTCAAGGAGAGTTTAATGCAATGATGGCAATGATGGTAAAAGGACCTATCACAAAATTTATAGGTACACTTTCAGAAAATATGGATGTTATTGCATAAAGCAGTTTAAATTCAATATTTCGTAAAAATCAAAGAAGTCCTACAATCTTGAGCAATCTAGATGGTAGGACTTTTTTATATGCTTATTTTTACGTGATAAAATTTACCCAAAATGGCAGATATTAAGAAGCTAGAAGCATTTGTAACACAAGTGCGCAGAGACATTGTACGACAAGTACACAAAGTAAGTTCAGGTCACCCTGGAGGATCCTTAGGATGTGCAGAATTTATTTCGGTTCT
This sequence comes from Dokdonia sp., assembly GCA_020628615.1. Taxonomy (GTDB): domain Bacteria; phylum Bacteroidota; class Bacteroidia; order Flavobacteriales; family Flavobacteriaceae; genus Dokdonia. Next base: position 7,473 of record JAHDEV010000026.1, on the reverse strand, counting down.
CTATCAAGAACTAATGGAACGTAAAGAAGGATTTGATATGGATGGTATAGAAGAAGATCTCTTCTTCTTATCTAATGGTCACATCTCTCCAGTTTTTTATAGCGTACTAGCTCGTTCTGGATATTTTCCGGTAGAAGAACTTAACACTTTTAGATTGCTAGACTCACGTTTACAAGGTCATCCTACTACACACGAAGGGCTACCAGGAGTGCGTATAGCCTCTGGATCTTTAGGTCAAGGACTAAGCGTTGCCGTAGGTGCCGCTCAAGCAAAAAAACTTAATAAAGATAACCACACCATCTATGCACTTATGGGTGATGGTGAGTTACAAGAAGGACAAAACTGGGAAGCCATTATGTATGCCTCTGCAAAAAAGGTGGACAACCTTATTGCAACTGTAGACCTCAATGGCCAGCAAATAGACGGTAGTACAGATCACGTATTAAATATGGGAAGTGTACGCGCAAAGTTTGAAGCCTTTGGGTGGATTGTTTTAGATATAGAAAAAGGAAATGACATTCAGGCCATTCTTTCTGGAATGAACGAGGCAAAAGCCGCGTCTGGTCAAGGTAAACCTGTCTGTGTGTTATTACACACAGTTATGGGTAACGGTGTAGACTTTATGATGGGCACTCACGCCTGGCACGGTAAAGCTCCTAATGATGAGCAACTCGCTAGTGCACTAGAGCAAAATCCAGAAACTCTAGGCGATTACTAAACCTTTTCTTATTACGCTTTCGCGAAAGCGTACCAAAAACTTTTACAATGAAAACATACGAAAATACAGGCAGTAAAGACACAAGATCAGGTTTTGGCGCAGGAATGACAGAGCTAGGTAGAACAAACCCAAATGTAGTGTCACTTTGTGCAGACCTCATAGGCTCTTTAAAAATACAAACCTTTATAGATGAAAACCCTGAACGCTTCTTCCAGATAGGTATCGCAGAGGCAAATATGATGGGCATCGCAGCAGGCCTTACTATAGGAGGTAAAATACCTTTTACAGGTACTTTTGCAAACTTCTCTACAGGTCGAGTATATGACCAGATAAGACAATCTATAGCCTACTCTGGTAAGAATGTAAAAATTTGTGCATCTCACGCAGGTCTTACACTAGGTGAAGATGGAGCTACACACCAGATACTAGAAGATATAGGCCTTATGAAAATGTTACCAGGTATGACAGTAATAAACACCTGTGATTATAACCAGACTAAAGCCGCTACAATAGCCCTTGCAGATCACGTGGGGCCGGTTTATTTACGTTTTGGCCGTCCCGTAGTACCTAACTTTACTCCAGAAGACCAAACTTTTGAAATAGGTAAAGCCGTACAATTACAAGAAGGTAATGATGTAACTATCGTTGCGACAGGTCACCTAGTATGGGAAGCGCTAGAAGCTTGTAAAGTGCTTAACGAAAAAGGTATTACGGCAGATGTAATAAACATACACACCATAAAACCACTAGATGCAGAGGCAATTATTAAGTCTGTAAAAAAGACTGGATGTGTCGTGACTGCAGAGGAGCATAACTTTCTAGGAGGTCTAGGTGAGAGTGTTGCTAGAGAGCTATCACTTACTCACCCAGTACCACAAGAGTATGTCGCTACAGAAGATACTTTTGGGGAGAGTGGGACACCTGCACAACTTATGGAGAAATATGGTCTTAACGCAAATGCAATTGTTAAGAAAGCAGAAAAAGTGATTTCAAGAAAATAATAACGTATACCATACGTTTTTGATATAAGACATAGGCAGTATGATTGTAACATACTGCCTTTTTAATGGTCTCTACATTAATCAATAACACATATATTATGAAAAAAATCATTGTCGCCGTACTACTTTTATCAGGTATTACAGCATTAAGCCAGAGTACTGGCTTTGGTATAAAAGGAGGACTTAACTATGGGTCTGTAGGTGATCTAGAGTTTACCTCAGACTTTGCAAACAGTACCTTTAATGAAGAAAATAAAACAGGTTACCACGCTGGTATTTTTTACAAAGCAAAGTTTGCTGGCCTTATTATACAACCAGAAATTTTGTACACACAGCTCAACACCGAGTACGTAAACAAGAGCTTATCTTCAGAAAAATTTGATTATGAGTTATCAAAAATAGACATCCCCCTTCTAGTAGGTTTTGATATTATAGGGCCTATTAATGTAAAAGCGGGCCCATCTTTTCAATACATTCTTGAAAATGGGTTTGAAGAGGCAGACATAGATTTTGAAGATCCAGAAAACTCTTTTACGGTAGGTTATCAACTAGGTGTGGGAGTTACCCTAGGCCAGCTAGGTATAGACCTTAGATATGAAGGAGCCTTTACAGACAACACCATAATCACAGAGACCCAAGTAGAAGATAATAGCGCAGGTTTTCAAGTAGACGCGAGACCTTCACAGTGGATTTTAAGTCTCTCGTACGCTTTTGATAAGAAAAACTAAATAACACTAAGCATCATAAAAAAACACCTCATCTGGGGTGTTTTTTTATGCTTTTTTTCGAAAACGTTATAGTTAATACTAATTTACAACCCTATGAGCAATGACAAATTATCGCTACATTACTATCGCATAATTAAACATAGACACATTGTACTCAATAGGATACGACTTAGGAAGCTCCTCCATAAAAGTAGCACTTATAGATAGCGCTACAGGAAAAAGTATAAAGACAGTCCAAGAGCCGGCTCAAGAAATGGAAATACTTGCGCTCCATAGTGACTGGGCAGAACAAAATCCAGAAACTTGGTGGAAACACATTTGCAAAGCCACACGAGATATCATAAAAGATACTGGGGTGGATAATAATCTTATCACCGCTGTAGGCATCTCTTACCAAATGCACGGTCTTGTTCTTATAGATAAAAAAGGTAAAACCCTACGTAATGCAATTATATGGTGTGATAGTAGAGCTGTTGACCTAGGAAAACTAGCATATGAAAAGCTAGGACACGACTGGTGCGCAACCCACCTACTAAATTCTCCAGGCAACTTTACCGCCTCAAAATTACACTGGGTAAAAAACAATGAGCCTGAAATCTATAAACAAGCTTATAAATTACTCTTACCAGGAGATTACATTGCGTATAAGCTCACTGGGCAATATGCTACGACTATAAACGGACTTACCGAAGGGACTTTATGGGATTATTCTTCAAATAGCGTTGCTACAGCGCTTCTTGACCATTATAATCTCGATCACTCATTGATTCCAGCAATCACTCAAAATTTTACAAATCAAGGAAATATAACAAAAGATGCAGCTATAGAGACTGGCCTCACTACAAATGCCACAGTTAGATATAGATCTGGAGATCAACCTAACAATGCGTTATCTCTCAACATCTTAAAACCAGGTGAGGTTGCTGCTACTGCTGGCACCTCGGGAGTAATCTATGCAGTGACAGACCAAAAGCACTTTAGAGAAATAAGTAAAGTAAATCAATTTGCACACGTAAACTACACACGAGAAAATGCCACAGTAGGAAGATTATTAAATATTAATGGATGTGGTATACAATACAGATGGCTTAAAAATACATTTAACGAAGTTTCATATAATGATATGAATACTCAGGCCGCCACAGCACCTATAGGCTCAGATGGCCTTGTGGCATTACCCTTTGGCAATGGAGCCGAACGTATGCTAGACAATAAAAATATAGGAACTCAATTTTTAAATATTAACCTTAACATACACGGCAAAAGTCATATGTATCGTGCAGCACTTGAGGGAATTGCTTTTTCTTTTGTTTACGGTATGGAAATCCTCAAAAATGACCAGACTCAAGTAACAGTAATAAGAGCAGGTAATGACAACCTTTTTAGATCAGAAATATTTGCAATAACTGTCGCTACACTTATAGGTCAAGAAATTGAAATTTATGATACAACAGGAGCTGTAGGGGCAGCAAGAGCTACCTTAATAGTCGATAATAATTTTACCCTATTTAGTAACGCAATAAAGGGTAATGATCACATTAAAACCATAAGACCCATTAAAGGTAATAAGGCGTACAAAAAGGCCTATTTAAACTGGAAAAAGAAACTCTTAGATACAATTAAAACATTATAGCATATGGCAACTTATTTTAAAGGAATAGATAGTATTAAGTATGAAGGTAAAACTTCTGACAACCCTCTGGCTTTCAAATATTACAACCCAGATCAGGTAGTCGCAGGAAAGACAATGCGTGAGCACTTTAAGTTTGCTATTGCCTACTGGCACTCTTTCTGTGGGCAAGGTTCAGATCCGTTTGGACCAGGCACTCAGAGTTTTAAGTGGGATGAACCTTCTGATGTAATGGATGCAGCTTATGCAAAGGCAGACGCAGCCTTTGAATTTATTGAAAAAATGGGGTTTGATTACTATTGTTTTCACGATTATGACTTAGTACAAGAGGGCTCAAATTTTTCAGAATCTGAAAGACGATTATCTCAAATTGTAGATTATATAAAAGATAAACAAGCCTCAACCGGTATAAAACTCTTGTGGGGCACAGCAAACTGCTTTTCAAACCCTAGGTATATGAACGGTGCTGCTAGTAATCCAGACTTTAAGGTACTAGCAAGAGCAGGAGGTCAAGTAAAGCTAGCTCTAGATGCTACTATAGCATTAAATGGTGAGAATTATGTCTTCTGGGGTGGTCGCGAGGGATATATGTCACTCCTCAATACAGATATGGGAAGAGAGCTAGATCATCTGGGACAATTTTTTTCAATGGCACGGGATTATGCAAGGTCACAAGGTTTTAAAGGCAACTTCTTTATTGAGCCTAAACCTATGGAGCCTATGAAACATCAATACGATTTTGATGCTGCTACAGCGATAGGATTTTTAAAGGAATATGGCCTAGAAAAAGATTTTAAAATGAATATAGAGGTAAACCACGCAACCCTGGCACAACACACTTTCCAACACGAACTTGCTGTTTCTGCAAAGGCTGGTATGCTAGGCAGTATAGACGCAAATCGTGGTGATTATCAAAACGGTTGGGACACAGACCAGTTTCCAAATAACATACAAGAAACCACAGAAGCTATGCTAGTTTTCTTACAGGCAGGCGGTTTGCAAGGCGGTGGTGTAAACTTTGATGCAAAAATCAGAAGAAACTCTACAGATATGGAAGACATTTTCTATGCGCATATAGGCGGCGCAGACACTTTTGCAAGAGCACTTCTTACGGCAGATAAAATTTTGACATCATCTCCATACAAAAAGATGGTACAAGAGAGGTACGCATCTTTTGACACAAAACAGGGAGCCAACTTTGAACAAGGCAAATTAAATCTACAAGACCTCTATACTATCGCCGCAGAGCAAGGAGAAATAAATCCTACTAGTGGCAAGCAAGAACTATTTGAAAATATTATAAATCAATTTATATAGTAACCAAAAAACCCACATTGTGATGTACAATGTGGGTTTTTATTACGCTTTCGCGAAAGCGGTATACCGTCTACTAGCTATCTGAGTCTAGATAATCTGGCGTACCATCTCCATCTGTATCTGTATAGGTAATTTCACCTGTAAGAGCGTTAACGATAATTTCATCTATTGTAGGTCTTCCATCACCATCATCATCTGTGTCTAAGTGATCATTTATACCATCTCCATCTGTGTCAAGTAGGCTCACAAAATTTCCGTCTTCGTCTAGTACTATTTCAAGCCTAGTTAGTACTCCATCATTATCATCATTAGGATCTCTAAAGGCTGGTACGGCGTCACCATCTGGATTATCTGCTTCGTCAAAAAGGAATCCGTTGCCATCAATATCTTCATTAATAGTAATAATACCATCACCGTCGTGATCTGTAATCACTACATCAAACACAGAAAAAGTAAACACTATAGATCCGTATAAACTAATATCTGCCGGAGGCTGATTAAAGTAAGCAAGACCAGAAGGCACAAACACAGCTCCTATTCCATAATCTTGGTTAAAAGAAGTAGTTCCATCTGGCTCTACTGTAAAGCCTGAAGCTCCTCCAAAACCTACATTATTATCTTCTGAAACTGTACTTAATAGATTTACAGAGGTTCCTAATCCGTTTGCAAAACCATCTATTGTGGTAGGAAGATTAAGCCAAATAGGGTTAACAGAAGCGTCAAAAGTTTCTCCGTAAAGATTGAAACCCTCATATGTTAATAAGGTTGAGTCTGCAAAAGTAGCTACAGGCTCTACTCCACTACCCTCTCTTACTTGTAAGATATATAGTGAGTTATCTGTATCAAATCTATTATACTGCTTTTTCTTAAGCTCAGGTCTGTTTATTAATGGTGTTTTATCACTATTATCACCCGCTATAGTGTCAAAAACTATTTTATAATCAAAATCTGCAGGTGGATTTTCAAACTCTTCATAATTATAGAAGTGTGTAGAAAGATACTCTACTAGCAACTCATCATCTTCTATAGACTGCTCGCCACGGTCTCTTACGGGAACCTCTATAAGGTCATCATCATTATTAGGACAAGCTACACAAACTAGTAAAACCAGCACTAAACCAAGGTAATTTCTTAATTTCATCAATATTATTTTAAGGAGCGCAAGATACAATTTTGATGTATTTTTGCACATTACTTTACAGTTATTAACGCTGTTTTAGGGCTTTTTATATGCGAGTAGACAAATATTTATGGTGTGTGCGTTACTTTAAGACGCGATCTATAGCCACGGCTGCCTGTAAAAAAGGGCAGGTAAAGATGAATGGAGCTTCTGTAAAACCATCGCGAGATGTGTACCCTACAGATACTATCTCTGTGCGTAAAAATCAAGTCACCTATATTCTTGAGGTTTTAGATTTACCTGAAAGTAGACTTGGCGCAAAACTTGTGGGGATGTATGTACAAGATAACACACCAAAAGAAAATCTCGAAAAACTCGAGTTACTCAAGTACTCAAAAGATTATTACCGCAAGAAAGGTTCTGGAAGACCTACTAAAAAAGATCGTAGAGATATAGACGAGATTTACAATAATGACTCCTTTTTTACTAGCGAAGAAGAGGAATAAGCAGTTTATTAAATATCTTTATACACCAAGCAATTTCGGCTATGAAAGTTAAGTTAGAAAAAATTTTAGATCACACAGCAATACAGCATAAAATAAAACGCATTGCGTTTCAGATTTATGAGAGTAATGTAAATGAAGAAGAGATTATTCTTGCTGGTATTGCAAATAATGGCTACAAATTTGCAGAACGCCTTGCAGATGTGCTTTCTGAGATTTCTCCTATAAAGACTACACTTTGTAAAGTAACTATGGATAAGAAAAATCCATTAGGTACTGTAGAGACAAGTATGTCACAAGAAGAATACGAGGATAAATCTGTGATACTTATAGATGACGTGCTTAATTCTGGAACGACGCTCGTTTATGGTGTAAAACACTTCCTTAACGTACCACTTAAAAGGTTTAAAACCGCTGTACTTGTAAATAGAAATCATAAAAAGTATCCCGTTAAGG
>JAHDEV010000203.1 GCA_020628615.1 Dokdonia sp. | reverse complement strand
TCTCCAGTTGTACCAGCGAATTGAAAGCAGTTCCAGATGGTTCAAAATCCATGCGCTCCCAAAGTTTATCATCTATTTTTGAAAGTACTAGGCTTAGGGATAATACCTTAGCGATACTTTGTATAGAAAACTTTTTTGAGGAATCACCACAAGTAAACTGTTCTCCGCTTTTTGTGATGAGACATACGCCAAATTGATCTGAATCTACTGTAGATAGCTCAGGAATATAGCTAGCAACGGCTCCTTTATTTTCCATTTTCAACACCTTTTGATAGGTGTTGTCTAGTATGTTTTGGCAATCTATCATTCTCTAATTATTCTGCAATGTTAGTGTCTCAACAAGTCGAACGCCTGTTGCTGTTTTTTCAAATAGAAACGACGTACTTCCTCCTTGATAAAACGTAGGATACTTTGCGGTACGTTTACGCTTTCGCGAAAGCATTTCTATCACAAACATATCATTCTCGGTCTCAGAAACATAAAGCTGGTAGCGTGATCTTCTCTTATCTCGTACTTTTTTAAAAGTAGGAATCTCAATGGGTTGATATAAATCACCATAAAAATTCTCAAAATCCTTGTCTGCAAAACGAGTGTCCATACCATCTAGCCAGAATGCATAAGCTTGATTTGTAAAACTTACGGTCCCTGCCGATGCTGCAATTGCAGTGGCTCCCGTCTGTTTAAATTCAGGCGTTTTTTTAATTAAATCGACAGCTTTTTGATATGTCTCTGTAGTTTCTTGTGCTTGAAGCCCTAAGCTCAAACACAAAATGGTGATAAATATTGATAGTCTCATTATAGTACTTTTCCTTTTATTTTTTTCCAAACACTGAGTAGTAATCCTGCAGATACAACGCAAATGCTCAATCCAATAAGTGCATTAGTAAGTTGGCCATAAATGAAGTAACCGGTGGTAAATAACGTTCCGTAAATTAATACACATCCCAGCAGCATTGCGACAATACCCATAGGTACACTCCACTTTTCTGTAGTTTTTATGATGTTTACTTGTTCTTGGTCTGCTTTTAGTATAATTTTTTTCCATCCTGGGCCTCCAGGTTGTGTTTTTTTATAGAACGCATAAAGTGTTTCTTTAGTTTCTGGTTGTGTGAGATAAGTAACAATAAGCCAAATAAGCGTTGAGCTAAATACCACAAAAGGAAACTTGGCATACGCTGGTAACATTCCGCTAGCTCCAAAGAGTGTTTCACCCAGTGAAGTAAATTCTATGAGAATAGAAATCACACCAGAGGCAAGCATGGCGCTTATCTCTGTCCACGCATTAATGCGCCACCAGAACCAGCGTAGTATAAAAATAAGTCCCGTACCTGCGCCAAACATCAGTATGATATTAAAGAGTTGTAGTGCATTTGTAAGTGCAAGGGCAATTAGTGCGCTTATCACCATTAGAATTACCGTGGTAATACGACCTACAGCAACGAGTTCCTTTTCGGTTGCGTCAGGTTTAATTTGTTGTGCATACACGTCATTTACTACGTAAGATGCTCCCCAGTTGAGGTGCGTACTTATGGTACTCATATATGCGGCAGAGAGTGATGCGAGCACGAGACCTAACAACCCGCTAGGTAACATGGTAAGCATTGCAGAGTATGCTAGATCTTGTCCTAGTTTATCTTCAGATATATTTGGGAATGCCTCTTGAATACTTGCGAGGTCTGGAAAGATAATAAGAGAAGCAAGTGCAACCAGAATCCAAGGCCATGGGCGTAATGCGTAGTGCATGATGTTATAGAAAAAGGTAGCTCCTATGGCGTGGTTTTCATCCTTGGCAGCAAGCATACGTTGCGCCACATATCCACCACCGCCAGGCTCAGAACCAGGATACCAAGAACTCCACCATTGTACCGCTAGCGGGATGATGAGAAGTGTAATAAGCATCTCTGTATCGTTAAAATCTGGAAGGAGATTGATTTTATCTTTTACATTTTTATGAGAAATTAATGCTTCTAGCCCGCCTATTTCTGGCATACCTACGATGTAATATGCAGCACCAAATGCTCCTGCCATCGCGACAAAGAATAATATAAAATCTGTATAAACCACTCCTTTAAAGCCGCCTATGGCACTAAAAACAACGGTAATCACTCCAGCAACTATCACCGTTGTCACTGGGTCAAGACCTAGCATCACTTCGCCTATTTTTATTGCGGCAAGAGTTACACCAGCCATTGCGAGTACGTTAAATACAATCCCTAGGTAAATCGCTCTGAATCCTCGTAAAAAACGAGCAGGAGCACCACCATAACGCAGCTCATAGAACTCGATATCTGTTTTTACCTCAGACTTACGCCATAGTTTTGCATAGACAAATACCGTTAGTAATCCAGTAACGAGAAATGCCCACCATACCCAGTTACCTGAGACACCGTTAGTACGCACAATATCTGTAACCAGATTAGGAGTATCTGTAGAGAAGGTAGTAGCCACCATAGAAAGCCCTAAAAGCCACCACGGCATATTACGACCCGATAGAAAGTATTGTGTAGTGTTTTTTCCTGCGCTTTTGCCTACGTAAAAACCTACGCCTAAAATAATTACAAAAAGAGCAATAATAATGGCAATATCTAAGCCAGATAAGTCAATCATAAATTGTCAGGTGTTTTGTCTTATATTGAAGTGAGATTACTAGGCGAAAGATAAGCATTCGGCACAATAGTTTTTTTACATGGCCGCGATCAATGTGACATCGCAATGTCATTTTATCAAGTTAGTGATGTAGTAGGAGTTGTTTTGCTTTCGCGAAAGCGTAAAAAATAATAGATTACACGGAAATAATAATACCAATGAACCCAGCCGAAGAATACATCCTCGCTAAACCAGAGCCTTGGCGTTCTAT
>JAHDEV010000202.1 GCA_020628615.1 Dokdonia sp. | reverse complement strand
AGTGTTTCTTTACTGTTTATGTAAAACAACTCTAGCCCTATATAATTTGTGTATTTTTCTCCTTTGCCTATAAAGTAAAGTACTTCTGGACGTATTTCATAAAGGCTATAATTGTTTGAGTCTTCATTTGTGTAAGGTAAGCCTTGAAAACCTACTCCCACGCTACCTCCCACAGACCAGTGACTGTTAAGAGATCTCGTGTACCCTACATTTATTCTAGGAAAAGGTGTGATAGGACTTACTAAACTAAGACTCACATATGATTTTACAGGTACTCTTGAGATACTATCCCTACGCTCAATTTTCTTTATTCGTTTTTCTACGCGTATTGCTTTCTTTTCTTCACGGGTGGTCTGTGCTTGTAGGTTTTGAAAACAACATAAAATGATAACGAGGGCAGTTGTAGTAATTCTCATTTAAGGTAGGATTTAGTGAGGATTCTATATCAAGATACATTCTCTACCAGAAGGTTGCGTGATAAATGGCTTTATATTTTTAACAATCTGACATTGCAACATTTATCGCAAGGCCACCTTCTGAGGTTTCTTTGTATTTTGTGTTCATATCTTGTGCTGTTTGCCACATCGTCTCTATGACTTTATCTAGTGGGACTTTTGCATTTGCAGCATCTGCATCTAGCGCCATCTCACAGGCATTAATCGCTTTTATAGCTCCCATTGCATTGCGCTCTATACAAGGTATCTGTACAAGACCGCCTATAGGGTCACAGGTAAGACCTAAGTGATGCTCCATTGCAATCTCTGCAGCCATAAGAACTTGCTCTGGAGTACCGCCCATAAGCTCTGTAAGACCTGCTGCTGCCATAGCACTAGAGACTCCTATTTCTGCTTGACATCCACCCATTGCGGCAGAGATGGTTGCTCCTTTTTTAAAGAGACTTCCTACCTCTCCAGCTACAAGTAAGAACCTTTTAATATCTTCAAAATTTGCATCGTGATTTTCTATAACGATGTAGTACATAAGCACAGATGGGATTACGCCTGCGCTTCCGTTAGTAGGAGCGGTCACGACACGTCCTAGTGATGCATTTACCTCATTTACTGCTAGGGCAAAGCAGGATACCCATTTTAATATTTCGCGAAAGCGTACTTCTTGCCCACGTATAGCTTCTATCCACTCGTACTTATCTGTGTATGCTGTGTTTTTTTGTAAGCGTAAGTGCGTGTCAAAAGCGCGTCTTCTCACATTGAGACCACCTGGGAGCGTTCCCTCGGTGTGACAGCCTGTGTACATAGAGTCAAGCATTACATCCCAAATCTGTCTAAAACGCTCATCAATCTCCTCTTGAGTATTGAGGTACAATTCATTTTCTAAAATAATTTCAGAAATGGACTTGCCTTCTTGCTTACAAAATTTAAGTAATTCGGTTGCTTTTTCTATAGGCCTAGGGAAACATTCAAAGGCTATCTTCTTGCGCTGTGCTCTCTTTCTTTCTTTTTGAATTACAAAACCACCGCCTATGGAGTAGTACACCTCTCTTACTTTCTTGCCGTTAGTAAGTGTTGCTGTAAAGCGTATTCCGTTAGGGTGAAAAGGGAGAAATTTTCTATTAAAAATAATATCCTCTTCTGGGTCAAAACTAAAGGTGAGTGACCCATCCAGCTCTAACCTTCTAAAGAGTTTTATGTGTTCTACCGTAGTCGGGATGTCTTCTATACTGCAGGTTGTAGGGTCTGCACCCGTAAGTCCCATAATAACGGCAACATCTGTGGCGTGCCCCTTACCGGTGAGAGATAATGAGCCGTAGAGGTCTACTTTTAAATGCTCTATAAGCTCAAAGTTACCTTTGGTTTTAAGTTTTTCAATAAATCTAATGGCTGCTCTCCACGGCCCTAGCGTGTGAGAACTAGAAGGTCCCACACCTATTTTAAGCATATCAAAAACAGAAATAGCCTCTATTTGCTTGTTCATAGATCAAGTCGCATTATATAATCGGTTTGAATCTCTGCAATCATATCATAATCGTGAGTGCCTACTATCTTAAAACCGTGTCTTTTATAAAATTTTATGGCCTCTGGATTTTCTTCCCAAACGCCCAGCCAAATGTAGTTTTTTTCTAACTCCTTTGCTTTAGAAATCGAAAATTCTATAAGCTCGCTTCCGTAGCCTTTTCCTAAGTAGGGGATATCTATGTAGATACGTTCTACTTCTAATCCATTTTCTTCTTGAAATTCTGTTTGGGCGTTGCCTGTATTGAGTTTTAAATAGCCTAGAATCTCCTCCTTGTCTTTATAAAAATACCAGTATGAATCTGGGTTGGATAGTTGTTTGTTGAGGTTCGCTTTCGCGAAAGCGTCTTCATAATACCTCTCAATCACACCAGGTGCATTTTTTGAAGCAAAAGCTGCCGAGTATGTACGCATAGCAAGATCACGTAGGGTAGCAAGATCGTTTAATGTGATAGGAGTGAGGCGCATACTGATCTAGCTTGTTGTGGTGCGAGAAATAATTAAAATAATGATTACAAAACCGTTATTCATCGCGTGGAGTGCCATAGGCCAAACGATGTTTTCATTTTTGATTTTAAGTAATCCCATCATAAATCCTGAAATTATTCTAGGTATAATAAGCGCAATAAGCGCTGCATTAAGGACAAAGGTGTCTACATAATTATTAATATGTACCATACCAAAAAGTAGCGAACTCACAATAAGAACAACCGTAGAATGTCGTGATAAGAAGTTGCGTATTTTGAGGGTGCTTTGCTCGGGTATAAGCTGTTTGAGAATCGTAAACACGGTAAATAAGAATACGGCTATAAACCCAAGTTTTACAGCCCAATGCACATCTGTAGGGATAAATTTATTTGAGTAAAAAAGTGGCCAGGAGCATAAAAGCAATATCACATCTGCGTGAGAAGGTTTTATAAG
>JAHDEV010000025.1 GCA_020628615.1 Dokdonia sp. | reverse complement strand
AAAGGTTGCAGCATATATTGATGAGCATAGTCTCGAGCGTGATGTATTAGAACAAGCAGAAATTAAAGTAAAGTATGCTGGTTATATTGCAAAGGAAAAAGCAAATGCAGACAAGCTTCAACGTCTAGAGAATATCAAAATTCCAGATAATTTTGATTACTCAAAGCTTAAATCATTATCATTTGAAGCTAGAGAAAAGTTGTCTAAAATTAGACCAACTACAATTTCTCAAGCATCACGAGTGAGTGGAGTTTCTCCTTCAGATATAAGTGTGATGTTAGTTTATATGGGAAGGTAATTTTAGTTTTCTTTTCGTTCCACGTGAAACAATATTAATGAAAAAGGATTTTAAAGTTAAAGATCATTCTGTAACAGGAGAAGAATTTGTGCTTACATATGATGAGAAATTGCATATGTATTACACAATGCCAAAACCTACTTTGGGGAGTTTACCTTCATATTATGAAAGTGAAGATTATATCTCTCATACAGATGGAAAACGTTCTTTATTTGAAATTGCTTATCAAACGGTAAAGGGAATTACGCTTTCGCGAAAGCGTAAACTCCTCAAAAAATATCATCCATCTCTGGGTCGTGTTTTAGATATTGGCGCCGGAACTGGAGATTTTTTAGAACACCTGTCTAAGCATAACTGGAATACTTCTGGAATTGAACCTAGCATAAAAGCCAAATCACTAGCTCAAAAAAAAGGACTCAATTTAAAATCTATTATTGAAGAAGTAGGGGAGGAGCAATTTGATGTGATTACAATGTGGCACGTTTTAGAACACGTTTATGATCTACAAGGACAAATAGATTGGCTCAAGAAACATTTAAGTAAAAATGGAACCGTGTTTATAGCAGTCCCAAATTTTGAATCTTATGATGCTTCTTATTATAAAGAATTTTGGGCTGCATATGATGTGCCTCGACATTTATATCATTTTTCTGAGCAGTCTATAAAAATGTTATTTCAGTTAAGTGATTTAAAATTGGTAGAAATTTTACCTATGAAGTTTGATGCTTTTTACGTGAGCCTACTTTCTGAAAAATATACATCTGGTAAGATGAATTATTTTAAGGCTCTTACTACTGGTTTACGCTCAAACAACAGAGCAAAAGCAAATGGAGGTTATTCTTCTCAAATTTATGTCTTAAAACACGCTTAAAATTAAAATAAGCCGTTTTAAGGGCTTTTTAAAGACTTAGTCTTGCCAGTGTATGTAATTGGTCTAAAAGAGGATTTAAGACATCTTTTAAGAGGCTGTTTTTGATAGACGTTTCTTATTGACTATTATTTTATTAATTGTTTTTTATTATTAGCTTGTTTTTTAATTAATTTTTGTTGTGTAATGTTCCACGTGAAATAAATTTGGAAGATTCTAAAATTTACGCATCTATATAACTTGTAGATTTTAAAATGTTAGAATGTTATGGATTCTCAGTATTTTCGCCGCAATTAATTAATAACACACAATGAAAAAAATAGGAGTATTACTTGTTGCAGCAATGATGGCTGTTGCGTGTCAAACGGAGAAGACTGGTTTTGTAGATACTGAAGAGCTACTTACAGAATATGCAGAGCTTAAAGATGCAAAAGAGCGTTTTACAAAAGAAAACGATGAGATTATGGCAGATCTTGAACTTAAGATCAAAGCTTACCAAATCAAAGAAGATCTTTTTAGAAAAAACGGACCTTCTATGTCTCGTAAGAAGCAAGAACAACAATATAATGAGCTAGGAGCCGAAGCACAACAGTTACAACAAGAGCGCCAGGCAAGAATAGGAAAACTACAAGTAGAGAGCCAAGAGGTAATAGACTCTCTTATTACTAAGGTTAAAACTAAAGTTAAGGATTACGGTAAGGCAAATGGATACTCATACATTTATGGGTCTAACGATGCTGGAAGTGTTCTTTTTGGGAAAGAAGAATTAGATCTTACAAAGACTATTCTTAAAGAAATGAATGATAATTACACCACAAAGGAGTAAATAAAATTTATTTAAAATGCTTAAAGCGGTGAGAAATCACCGCTTTTTTTATGCGCAAAATTCTTAATAATAGAATATCATATTGCTCTTAAAATACTGCTGTAATATAATTGTGAATGTTTGTTTCTATTTAAATTTTGTAATTGTAGACAGTACTTTGCTTCAATATTATACTAGTAAAATATTGATTAATCAGCTTTGACTATTAATTTATCTGTCAGTTTTTTGGGAAAGATTATAAGTAATTAATGCTAGTTTTTTTATTGAATTGAGACCCCAGCGTAAGCAATAATTTTCCTTAAATTATTGATTGTTTTGTAACCTATTTTCAATCATAATTAGAGAGTATAATCCTCGTGATTTTATAAGGTTTTATTGCTGTAATATAATCTGCTTTTAACTAACATAATTGATACTTAATGAGGGCATATTTTTCGTGAAAATTTATCTGAAGACTTCTCCTATTTTTAACCTGTGAATGTTGTTATGCTATGTTCAATCTAGTTGAACCGGTGTGGTAGCGTAAACCAGGCTATGCATTTTTAAATATCTTGGGAGGTAATCTCCTAAAATCGAATATACTTTCTAAGGAATTTAGACTAAATATTATTTTAGTTTTGTCTAAAAATATTCAATAAATTGATTTATTGACTCTTACGATGTAGTAATCTAGTGAGTTTGATCGAGAGATCTGTGAGGATAATCTTTGCATTACCGTTGCGCTCTATGTGATATTCGGCGTCTTGTATGGCTTCTACAATGGGAATTATATTGTTGTTATGCACAAATGGAGCAAATTTAGAAAGATCAAATCTGGTCTCTGGTTCCATAAAAACAAGGTCATTTGCCTTGTAGTTTTTAAGCAAAGCCTGGCGGAAAAACTGGACACAATACTCAAGGAAATTTTTCTGTGTTTCACGACCAGATTTTGCTATCTCCTCGCTCCAAGATATAAGGCCTAAAACGGCTTCTTTTTTTCCCTTTGCCTGGAAGGCTGTACGTACCCAAGTAACAAACCATTTTTCAAATTGTATATCATCTCCATCGTGATGTAAAAGATGTAATGCTTGTTGATAATCACCTTGTGCTTGATGTGCAATTTTATTTGCTTCGGCTTCTGGTGTATTGTGTTTTGTAATTAAAGCTTGAGCGATTTGAGGTTCACTTAGTTTGGGAAACGTGAGAACTTGACATCTTGACTTTATAGTGTCTATGATACTGTCTTCATTTTCGGCAATGAGGATAAATAAGGTTTGTGCTGGTGGCTCTTCAAGAAGTTTGAGTAATTTATTTGAAGCAGCGGTGTTCATTTTGTCTACAGACCAAATGATCATTACCTTATATCCACCTTCATAAGCTTTAAGTGCTAGAGATTTATTAATATCTGCAGCTTCATTTACACCTATTTGACCTTGTTTTTTTTCAATACCTAGATGTTGATGCCATTCAAAAAGGTCTCCGTACGGGTTTTCTTTTATAAAAGAGCGCCATTGTTTCATAAAATGACTAGATACGGGATGGCTTTTCACTTCTGGCGTAGTAGCAACTGGAAAGGCAAAATGTAAATCTGGATGAGATAAATTTTCAAATTTTAGATTGCAATCTGCCGCGCCAGAGTTGTTTTCGCCTTGAGCGTTATTACATAAAATATATTGGGCATAGGCAATGGCCATAGGTAAGACACCTGTGCCAGCAAGGCCTACAAATAGTTGAGCGTGAGCAATACGACCTGCATCTACACTTGTAGTGAGGTGATTTTTAATAAAATCTTGCCCTATAACGTTTGAGAACAGCATAGCGCCAAATATAAAGGAATCACAGCATTTATTATCCTCCGTATCCATTATATTTGCTAGTAAAACCAACGGATATGATCACAGTAGACGACTTTAATTTTGAGAATAAGAAAGCACTTATACGTGTAGATTTTAATGTACCTCTTGACGAGGAAGGTAATATCACAGATACCACAAGAATAGAAGCTGCAAAACCTACTATTTTAAAGGTGCTTGAAGATGGTGGTTCTGCAATTTTAATGTCGCACCTGGGACGACCTAAAAATGAAGAAGAGGAGTTCTCACTATCGCAAATATGTAGTACTGTATCTGAGATTATAGGTGTAGAGGTAAACTTTGTAGATAATTGTGTGGGTGATAAAGTAACGCAGGCAGCTCAAGACCTTGAGATGGGTAAGATTTTACTATTAGAAAACCTACGTTATCATAGTGAGGAAACTGCTGGTGACGAAGACTTTGCAAAGGAATTAAGTACTCTAGGAGATGTTTATGTAAATGACGCCTTTGGTACAGCACACCGTGCACACGCATCTACAACAGTAGTTGCTCAGTTTTTTCCAGATGCAAAGTGCTATGGATATTTACTCGCAAAAGAGATAGAGAGTCTTGATCGCGTGCTTAACAATAGCGAGAAGCCAGTACTTGCTATACTAGGAGGATCTAAGGTGTCTTCAAAAATCACTGTAATCGAAAACATACTTGATAAAGTAGATGAGATGATTATAGGTGGTGGTATGGCATTTACGTTTATTAAGGCACAGGGTGGCCAGATAGGAGATTCTATTTGCGAGGATGATAAAATGGATCTTGCGCTTGATATACTTAAGCAAGCAGAAGAAAAAGGTGTACAAATACATATACCTGTAGATGTTATTGCTGCAGATGATTTTGCAAACGATGCAAATACAAAAGTGAGTGATATCACAGCTATAGAAGATGGGTGGCAAGGCCTAGACGCTGGTCCCGCTTCTCGCGAAAATTTTGATGCCGTAGTAAAAAGAGCAAAAACCATACTTTGGAACGGACCTCTAGGCGTTTTTGAGATGGAAACTTTTGCAGGAGGTACTATTGCATTAGGCCATAGTATTGCAGAGGCTACTCAAAACGGAGCGTTCTCACTTGTAGGTGGTGGTGATAGTGTTGCGGCGGTAAAGCAATTTGGTTTTGATTCAAAAGTAAGTTATGTCTCTACCGGAGGAGGAGCAATGCTAGAAATGCTAGAAGGTAAAACACTACCAGGTATCGCAGCGATCAAGGCATAATGACAGTACATAAATATTTAAAAGCCACCGTTTAAGGTGGCTTTTTTAATGACTTATAGTGAGTAATTGCTATAAAAATCACAAGTGAATTCTTTAATAAATATTTCTTGTTCTCATAGTATATTTACTTAAACCGTTAAGGTCTTCTCTTATTTTTAAAACCATACGATTTTCTCGTATCTTTCGTTTCTTGACTATGACCCAAATGAACTTAAAAAATAATCTTTTCTTGCTCTGCTCTCTAGCGCTAGGAGCACTATCGCTGCAAGCGCAAGACACCCTATCATACGAGGCATACAAGCTTAAGCAACCCGCTAGAGAGCAAGTAAAAACTCAAATATTGCAACCCGATACAATTACTATTGTAAATGAGGTGAAGACAAATGTGATATCACAAGATCTACCGCAAACAGTTATTGCCACACAAGTAAAAGACTCTATTACATTTAACCTTCAAGATGAGCCACAGGCAGCACTCATAGATATGCGCTGGCGTCAAGAACTTGCCAGAATGGATCTTTATGACTCTATTAATGCCATAAGAAACAGCCAGACGTATTTACCAGAAGTTAAGCTTGAGTTACCTACAGATACCTTAAAAAAGCGACTCGCAGCTATAAATGCGCGCACACCTTTTAACGTAGAGTATAATCCGTCACTAGAGAGCGTGATAAACCGTTATTTAAAACGCCATAAACCTACTATGGAGAAGTTAATGGCTGTGAGCCAGTTTTACTTCCCTATGTTTGAAGAACGACTAGACAGATATGACATTCCTCTTGAGATGAAATATCTCGCCATTGTAGAGAGTGCATTGAGACCAAGAGCAAAATCTAGAGTAGGAGCAACGGGACTCTGGCAATTTATGTTTGCTACTGGTAAAATGTTTGATCTAGAGGTAAACAGTTATGTGGATGACCGTATGGATCCTATCGCTGCAACAGAGGCAGCTTGTGCCTACTTATCACAACTATATAATATACACGGCGACTGGGATCTTGCCCTAGCATCATATAACTCTGGCCCTGGTAATGTTTCTAAAGCCATAAGGCGCTCTGGAGGTTATAAAAATTACTGGAACATACGCCAGAATTTACCTAGAGAAACCGCAGGATATGTACCAGCGTTTCTAGCAACAATGTACCTTTTTGAATATGCAGATGAGCACGGCTACACTCCAGAAAAAGCACCCGTAAATTACTTTGCGACAGACACGATACACGTGAAACAAACTATTGCGCTAGACCAAGTATCTAGTATTGTGGGCGTACCTCTTGAGATTGTACAGTTCTTAAACCCGCAGTACAAGTTGGACATCATTCCTGTGATTGAAAATAAGAAGTATTATGTGAGACTACCTATAGAGAGCGTGGGGAAGTTTGTTCAAAATGAGGCGGCTATTTACGCTTTCGCGAAAGCGGAATTAGACAAAAGAGAAAAGCCGTTACCAGAAGTTCTAGCAGCGAGTTCGCAAGTAAGATACCGCGTGCGTAGTGGTGATTACCTCGGTAAAATTGCAAATAAGTATGGCGTGCGCGTAAGCCAGATCAAAAAGTGGAATAACCTGCGATCTAACGCACTCAAAATAGGGCAGCGACTCACAATATACCCTAGAAAACCAGTGACTAATAATGCTGTTGCGAGCAAGAAGAAGAGTGTCTCTCTTAAAGGGAAAAAGACCTATACTGTTCAAAATGGAGATTCCCTCTGGAAGATTGCAAATAAATTTCCGGGAGTAAGTGTTGAGAATATTAAAGTTTGGAACGATATTAGTAGCTCTAGACTCAAACCAGGAATGAAATTGCGTGTGTCAAAATAACTAGTTATGAAAACTCTTCTGTACGTCTTATGTTTTTGTTTTGTGAGTGTGAGCATCGCTCAAGAGACTATACTTGAACCTGTAGATGTAGAGAATACTTCAAAAAAAGATCCGGTATACGAGTATCTATTACAACACTATAAACCTATTTCTGATAAAGATGCCATACCCTCAGACGGCGTGGTAGATTGTGGCTTTACACAAACATTTGAAAACGGGTTGAGTTATGAGAAGCGCAACTGTGCAGATGCATACCTTGCCAGTGGTGAGGTCCTTACCGTTACAAACCCAGACAGAACATCAATAGTAAAATGGGTTGAGTCTATCAATGCTATTTTTACAGAGCATAAAGGCGATAATGGCTGGAATTTTGACCAGTCAGAGTACAGGCCACTGTCTAATGTGCCAGGCGCATTTTTTAAAATTTATAGATATAAAAACAGTACCAGCATTTTAGTAATGTCAGGGTGTTAGAAAAATTAAATAAAATGATTAAAAAAGTATTTTTAAGCTTAGTAACAGCAACTGTTCTATTTTCTTGTTCTAATGGAGATGGCAAGAAAATCTTAACAGAGTCTGTAGGTAACATAAATAATGTAAAAGTAGTACTTACTAAAGATCAATGGCAGGGCACTATAGGAGACGCGCTAAGAGACGTTCTTGCAGATCCGGTATATGGTTTACCTAGAGAAGAACCTAAGTTCACTATAGACCAGATACCGCCAGAGGCTTTTGGTGACTTTTTACTTAAGAATAGAATATTTGTACAGATTAAACCGGCAGACAGTGCGACTGTAACTATTGTAAATGATAAGTATGCGCGCCCACAAACAGGTATTATTATTACAGGTAAAAGCGAGACACAAATTGCAAATCTTATTATAGATAATGAAGAGAAGATTGTAACAGCGCTTAAAAATCAAGAACTGGTAGCAAACCAGCGCCGTATTAAAAAAGCACTTAAGGGTACAGATTCTTTACGCAAGACCTTTGGCGTACGATTCAATTTTCCAAATGCATATCGTTATGCAGAGCAAAAGCCAGACATCTTCTGGATACGCAAAGACCTTAAACGTAGCGGTAATATGAATATAACCGTGTATGAAGTACCACTTAAAACCATAGATAAGGATACACTTACTATAAAAAATATCATACGTATGCGAGACTCTATAGGAGGTAAAAAAATACCTGTAGATGATGGCCGTTTTATAACAGAGAGAGCCTTCTCGCCATACTTACAAGAGACAGAGATAGATGGCAAGTTTGCTTACGAGACTAAAGGAACGTGGGAGGTAGATGGTCGTTATATGGCTGGGCCCTTTGTAAATTATGCCATACGTGATGAAGAAAACGGGCGATACCTTATACTAGAAGGTTTTATATTCTCACCTTCTCAAGACCAGCGTGACAATATGTTTGAGCTAGAGAGTATATTAAAAACGGCTAAGTTGAAGTAGGTTTTTAATCACGCTTACGCGAAAGAAAAGTAATACCCACAAAAAAACCGCATAGCTCCTTGAGTTATGCGGTTTTTTATATAGTATAAAACTAGATTTTATTTTTTCTCTTCAATAAGATCGTCATCTTCGTCTTTTGATGCTTTCTTAAATTCTTTAATACCGCCTCCTAAGCCGCGCATCATTTCAGGGATTTTTTTACCTCCAAAAAGTAGTAAAATTGCTAATACAATAAGTCCTATTTGCCAAGGGCCTACCATTCCTAAAAGTATACTTAATGTGTTCATCATCTTCTGTTTTAGAAAAACAAAGATAGTAAGAAAACAAACATATGAACGTTAAAGTCATAAAAAGGACATAATAAGGAGCTTTATGGTGTGTGCTAGTAATTTTCGCGTAAGCGTAATAATAGGGCTACACTATATCACATCTAAAAAAGTATATTTGTAAAACAGATGGCAGAAAAGAAAACAAAAAAGAAGAAAATTGCAAAAAAGCTACTCCATAAGTATCGCTTAGTGATACTTAATGAAGACACTTTTGAGGAGCGTATTTCTTTTAAACTCACACGACTTAATGTGTTTATACTAGTAGGTGTTTCCGCTATAGTTCTTATAGCGTTAACCACATTACTCATTGCGTTTACACCACTTAGAGAGTATATCCCGGGTTACTCAAGTACAAAACTCAAACGCAACGCAACCTTACTTGTCGCAAAGACAGACTCGCTAGAGAATGCAATACGAGTAAACGAGCAGTACTACTCATCCATACGCCGAGTGCTAAGTGGTGATGTAGCGGCGCTAGAGTTTGACAGAGACTCCATACGAGATGCGGTTTTTAATGAAGAAGATATTTACGTATTACCTAGTAAAGAAGATAGTTTACTTAGACAAACTGTGGAGCAAGAAGACAAGTACAACGTTTTTGACAAGGCTATAGAGGATACAGATTTCTCACTATTTCCGCCAGTACAAGGTACAATCACATCTACCTATAATGCGGCTTTAAAACATTATGCGATAGATATCGTGACAGAAAAAGATGCCCCTGTAAAAGCTGCGGCAGATGGTACGGTGATTTTTGCAGAGTGGACCGCAGAGACTGGTCACGTACTCATTATTGAGCACCCTAAAAACTTGATTACCGTGTATAAACACAATGCCTCTCTTAACAAGGAGCAAGGTGATCTTGTACAAGCGGGTGAAGTTGTCGCAACTGTAGGTAACACTGGAGAACTCACAACAGGACCACATTTACATTTTGAATTATGGAGTAATGGATACCCCATTAACCCAGTTAATTTTATTGATTTTAACTAATGTCATTAAAGTCTTTTGGCGCAAAGATTTTTGCCTCATACATCACAGGTAAAATTAAGAAGTGGGCAGATCACCCTATAGAAACTCAACAAAAGGTTTTTGAGAAACTTATAGATGCTGCGCAGTATACAAACTTTGGTAACGATCATCATTTTGATAAAATAAAAACACATCAAGATTTTGTAAAACACGTACCTATAAGGGATTATGAAGCGCTTAAACCTTATGTAGATAAGATGGTTGCTGGCGAGGCAGATGTTTTATGGCCTGGTAAACCATTATACTTTGCAAAAACATCTGGTACCACCTCTGGAGTAAAATATATACCTCTCACAAAAGACAGTATGAAAACGCACCCTAACAGTGCGCGTAATGCCATATTATCATATATCGCAGAGACGGGTAATACTAGCTTTGTAGATGGTAAAATGATTTTTTTACAAGGAAGCCCCATAATGACCGAAAAAAACGGTATTAAGCTAGGGCGTCTATCTGGTATAGTTGCTCATTATGTGCCTAACTATCTTCAGAAAAATAGACTTCCTAGCCTAGAGACTAATTGTATAGAAGACTGGGAGCATAAGGTAGATAAGATTGTAGAGGAGACTATAGATCAAGATATGACCCTTATAGGAGGGATTCCGCCGTGGGTACAGATGTATTATGAGCGTCTTATCCAGAAGAGTGGTAAAACGGTAGGAGAGCTCTTTAAAAACTATCAGCTCTTTGTGTATGGTGGGGTAAATTATGAGCCATACCGTCGCAAGCTAGAAGACCTTATAGGGAGAAGGGTAGACAGTATTGAGTTGTACCCTGCAAGTGAAGGGTTTTTTGCCTTTCAAGACTCACAGACTGAGAAAGGAATGCTCCTGCAGCTAGATAACGGAATCTTCTATGAGTTTATAAAAGCAGATGAGTTTTTTAATGAAAACCCTACAAGAATCACCCTCAAAGATGTACAGCTAGATGTAAACTATGTAATGATTATCTCTACCACGGCAGGCCTGTGGGCTTATAACATAGGCGATACAGTAATATTTACTTGTCTCAAACCCTATCGAGTGATGGTCTCTGGTCGTATTAAGCACTTTATTTCGGCATTTGGGGAGCACGTGATAGGTAAAGAAGTAGAGCAGGCTATGCTTGAGGCTTCTGCAGGTACAGATATCAAGGTGACCGAGTTTACTGTGGCACCACAAGTAGCACCGCCATCTGGACTACCTTACCACGAGTGGATGATAGAATTTGAAAATGAGGGAACGGGAGATTTAAACGCTTTCGCGAAAGCGCTAGACACCTCACTACAAGCTCAAAATTCTTACTACTATGATCTTATAGAAGGAAAAGTGCTGCAGCCCCTTAAAATAACCAAAGTGGTAAAAGACGGCTTTAATGAGTATATGAAATCACAGGGAAAACTGGGGGGGCAAAACAAGATCCCAAGACTCTCTAATGATAGAAAAATAGCAGATCTTCTCACAGTAAAGCAGTAACTTGCTTATATTGAGACTATCGTAGTCTACATCCCACAAATAGTGAGATGTAAATAGTAATTAGTACCTTTGACCTTTAATATGAGTATATTAAAAAAACAAGGGCGTACAAGAGCACAAGAGAGTAGCAGCGCCATCGAAAGGATGTATATCACAATGCGTCACCTCTTTAATAGAGGATTCTACAAACCAATGGGTGTTTCTGGAGAAACATTACGTGAAGCACTATTAATCTTAAGACCAGAAATTTACGGTACTATAGCAGAAGAAAAAGTCGAGCTAGATGGACTTCTTTATGTCATAGATAGACTTCCAGAAGGTATAGAGGAGTGTAGATTTATTAATCTTACCAGCGACGAGGGTTATAAAAATAGCCACTTTGAGCCTATTGTACCGGCTAAGCGCCGTCGTAATTGCTATCGTATAGATGAAGAACAAATGAACATCGAGATTACTCGTGGTCGTTCTGAAATATATGATATCCTTACCCACATTACTTTTCTTTTTATAGAATCTCACAAAATAATGAAGCGTGTACTCATCAATGATGAGGGAGCGGTTATACGTGACTGGGAGAAGTTAGAAAAAGCTGTTTTAGATAATGATGATCTTGACCAGAAGGGTTGGGAAATCGCTATGACCCATACAGCAAACATTTTGGGAAGAACCTTTGCAGAGGTAAGTAGTATTGCTCCAGAGTTTAATACAAGAACAAATAACAAACGCTTTTTACAAATCATATACTGGCTAGGTAAACTGGCTATTGCAGAGGTTTTAAAAGAAAATAAGCGTACGGTTACATTTAGCCCAGTGTTGCGTGAGCGACTAGGTCATCACATACACGGTGAGGTATGGGCAAATGATATTAAGGCTACCTTAAAGCAACACGGTTTGATAAACAGACCGCTACACATTATAAGTGCAAATATGCACTCTGTAATGAATACACTGTATGCCCCACTTGCTCTTAAGTCTGAGCTTCGCAAGAAGTCTAAACTCGATATTTATGAGATGCTTAGTAATAGTGGCAACGGTGCGTTACGTAATAAAGTGCAAAAAGTAGCGTTACAAAACGGAATGATATACCTTCCGGATGAAAGCGGAACGAATATCAACGTTCAGATTTTTGATATGTGTAAGCTTCCTGTTGCAGAAAATGATTTCTGTAAGAAGGAGATGAAAGATGAAGAGCATCCAGTGATTATTGTGATGGACTATGCCTTTGGAGAGCAAGCTTATGAAACTATGGAGGAGCTACTCAAGCCATATCAAGATGGTGAGGAGAAGATATATCTAGACGTAGACTCTATATCCATAATGGGTAAAGCTGGTATTCTTGAAGGAGGCAAGGGAGATCTTATGATACCTAGTGCACACCTTTTTGAAGGAACAGCAGATAATTATCCATTTGAAAATGAATTGTCTAAAGAAGACTTTGAAGGTCACGGTCTCCTTGTTTTTGAAGGGGCTATGGTTTCTGTATTAGGTACATCGCTACAAAACAGGGATATCCTTAAATTCTTTCACGACAGTACCTGGAGCGTTATTGGATTAGAGATGGAAGGTGCTCATTATCAAAAAGCGATTCAAGCCGCTGCAAAGTTGCGTAAAAGTATAAAGGAAACAGTAAAAGTGCGTTATGCATATTATGCTAGTGATAATCCCCTAGAAACGGGAAGTACACTGGCTTCTGGAGGATTAGGTACCACAGGTGTAAAGCCTACATACCTCATCACAGAAAAAATACTGGATCAATTATTCAAGTAATTTAAGAGTCTAAATTATAAACTGTATTTTGGACCTTTAACGGCTTACAGACCACTAACGACCAAAATATAATACGTATGAGCGATCATTACAATCAACCTGCTACCCAGCAGGAGATGGACCTTTCTGATATATTCTCTCTCATAGGCAGATTTATAAAAAACTGTATCTACTTCATATTTAGAATAGTAGATTTTATAATTAGAAAGTGGTGGATTATACTACTGCTTATAGTCGCAGGTATTGTCCTTGGCTACTTTACAAAAGGTACGGCTACCTATGAGGCAAATCTCTTGCTTAAGACTAATTTTAAAAGTCAGTCGTATGTTTATACTGCTATTAACCAGTTTAATAAAAATATAGCCGAAGGGGATACAGACTTTGTTACCTCTCTTGGTAAAGACCCATCTACCTTTGGCGTGGCTTCTGTAGAGGTTGCTCCCGTGGTAGAGGTACTTGATCTTATAGCGTATATAGGTGAGAATGATAGAGCCCTAGGCGAGATGACTCGTGAGTTTAAACTAGAAGATGATAGAGAGCTTTTTGCTACAGATCGTTTTCTGTCTACTTATAAATATCACAAGCTCACCGTAGGTCTCAAGAGTGAGCAGGGTAAAGAAGATATTGCGAGCCTTATGAGCTTCATTAATGATCAACCCTTTGCACGTGAGCTTAAGGAAAAGGGTCTTGTAACTCATACAGAATTTA
This sequence comes from Dokdonia sp., assembly GCA_020628615.1. Classification (GTDB taxonomy): domain Bacteria; phylum Bacteroidota; class Bacteroidia; order Flavobacteriales; family Flavobacteriaceae; genus Dokdonia. Next base: position 11,733 of record JAHDEV010000025.1, on the reverse strand, counting down.
TTAAAAGCCAAGAGCAATCTATAGAACAGATTAATAGTCTTATCAATGCCTACAGTAAAGAAAACGGTCTCTTAAATAGTACAAAAGAAGATGGTTTCTATTTTAATAATAGAAGTGATAATATCTCAGATTTATTTGATGTAAAAACACTGTTACAAAGGAATTTAGAAGAGCTTAAAAATGATGATGTAAGCTACACAGATGTGGCTGTTATTGTAAGCGACATTCAAGCTTCTAGAGACACATCTTTGCTAGATAATATGATTGTCATATATCCGCTATTATTTGTGCTATTGTTTCTTTTTATATCTGGCACAATAAAACTGTACAGCGCTTACAAAACCGAAACTCAAAATAATTAAGTAACACCAATACGCACGTTATGAATCATAAAGTAGCATTAATTACAGGTGTCACAGGGCAAGATGGAGCTTATCTCAGTGAGTTTCTTCTTAAAAAAGGATACGAAGTACACGGTATAAAACGTAGGACCTCTCTATTTAATACAGATAGAATAGATCACTTGTATGAGGATCCTCATATTGATAATCAACGGTTTTTCTTGCATTATGGTGATCTTACAGATAGCACAAACCTCTTTAGAATTATACAAGAGGTACAGCCAGACGAGATTTATAATCTAGGTGCAATGAGTCACGTTCAGGTTTCTTTTGAGATGCCTGAGTATACAGCAAATGTAGATGGGCTAGGCGCTTTACGCCTGTTAGAGGCTGTAAGAGCTTTAGGCTTAGAGAAGAAAACAAAAATCTATCAAGCATCTACCTCAGAGCTGTATGGTAAGGTACAAGAGGTACCACAAAGCGAGACAACACCATTTTATCCTCGTAGTCCCTATGCAGTAGCAAAGCTTTATGCATACTGGTCTACCGTAAATCATCGAGAGGCTTACGATATGTTTGCTTGCAACGGCATCTTATTTAATCACGAGTCACCGGTAAGGGGAGAGACTTTTGTTACTAGAAAAATCACTAGAGCAACCGCAAAGATTGCCTTAGGTCTTCAAGATAAAATGTATCTAGGTAATCTAGATGCAAAACGTGACTGGGGCCACGCAAAAGATTATGTACGTATGATGTGGATGATCTTACAAGCAGATGAACCAGAAGACTGGGTGATAGCTACAGGAGAGACAACTACTGTGAGAGACTTCATAAAAATGGCTTTTAACTATATAGGTGTCACCTTAGAGTTTACAGGTAAGGGAGTAGAAGAAAAAGGCAAAGTAGTCTCATCAAATAACCCTGAGTACCCGGTAAAAGAAGGTCAAGTAGTCGTTGAGGTAGACCCAAAATATTTTAGACCTACAGAAGTAGAGCTCTTAATAGGAGATGCGTCAAAAGCATATAATAAGTTAGGTTGGAAGCCAGAATATAAACTACAAGAACTTGTAAATGATATGATGAAGAGCGACATCAAGCTAATGCAGAAGGACAGCTATCTTAAAGAAGGAGGGTATCAAACAATGAATTATTTTGAGTAGCACAACTATACCTAAAGAGGCAAAAATTTATGTTGCAGGCCATAGAGGCCTTGTGGGAAGTGCAATTGTAAAGGCACTTACCGCAAAGGGTTACACAAATATTGTGAAGCGTACTCACGAAGAACTAGATCTCACAGATTCCCTTGCCACAGCAACATTTTTTAAAACAGAAAAACCAGCATATGTTTTTCTAGCCGCCGCAAAAGTGGGTGGTATTATAGCAAATAATACGTACAGAGCAGATTTTTTGTATCTCAACCTTATGATACAAAACAACGTGATACACCAGAGTTATAAGCACCGAGTTAAAAAATTACTCTTTTTAGGCAGTACCTGTATTTACCCAAAAAATGCACCACAGCCTATGCCAGAAGACGCCCTGCTCACAGGCACTCTTGAGTATACAAATGAGCCATATGCGATTGCAAAAATTGCCGGAATCAAGCTTTGCGAGAGTTACAATCTTCAGTATGGGACCGATTTTCTATCGGTAATGCCTACTAATTTGTATGGGTACAACGATAATTTTGACCTTGAGAAATCCCACGTATTACCAGCACTTATTAGAAAAATGCATCTTGCAAAACTCTTGTCAGAAGGTAAAAACGATGAGGTGTGTAAAGATCTAGAGGTTTCCGCTTTCGCGAAAGCGCAACCTATCTTAAAAAAATACGGCATCACAGCCGAAAGTGTAGAGATATGGGGAACAGGTAGCCCTAGACGCGAGTTTTTATGGAGTCAAGATATGGCAGATGCGTGTGTACATATAATGGAAAAAACCAGCTTCTCTCAAGTAAAAGGAGATAGTGATGAGGTAAGGAATACTCACATAAACATAGGTACAGGGATAGATATAAGCATTAAAGAGCTTGCCGTACTTATAAAAAACACCGTAGGTTTTAAAGGAAAACTTGTTTTTGATACCTCAAAGCCAGATGGAACACCTCGTAAACTTACTAATGTAGATAAACTACACGAGCTAGGGTGGAAGCATAAAACAAGCCTAGAAGAAGGTGTTGTAAACCTATACAACTGGTACTTAAAAAAGAAATAGTCCGTAAAAAACTGCATTTTACAATCGGTGTCAGACACGGTAGTTTTAATAAAACCATAATTGAGTATATTAAAATCCATAAAAGAGAATGCTGCAGGCCGTAAGATGGCGGGCAATTACGTGTCGTTACTGTTTATACAGGCGGCAAATATTCTGTTACCTCTTATGCTATTGCCTTACCTAGTACGCACACTAGGTGTAGAAAAATATGGACTTGTACTACTAGCACAATCCTTTTGCACCATTTTATATGTGTTTGTTGAGTTTGGGTTTAACTTAAGTGCTACCCGCAGGATATCTATTCTCAAAGATAATGACACAGAAAAATCTCAAGTTTTTTCGGCTGTGATATCTATAAAATTATTGCTGGCTGTTGTAGTAGCTGTCGTGTATGCGGTAATCATACTTGCGTTTCCTAGGTTTAGGTTAGAGTGGGAGGTGTATGCGTTAAGTTATGGTGTAGTAGTAGGGCAGGCGTTGTTTCCAGATTGGTTTTTTCAGGGAATTGAGAAAATGCAGTTTATAGCAATACTCAATGTGCTTGCTAAAATCATTTTTACGGGACTTATTTTCATTTTTGTACGTGAGGTAGGTGATTATAGCAATGTGCCACTATTCACCAGCATAGGCTTTCTTATAGCCGGAATCATAAGCTTTATGATAAGCCTCAAATTTGTAAAACTCATCAAACCTTCAAAAAAGATGATGGGTGAACTTATGGTAGAGAGTAAAAGCATCTTTGTGTCTAATATAGCTGCACGCCTTTTTAACTCTGCAAACGTGTTTATAGTGGGGATGATAGCCGGAGATGCCATTGCCGGGATTTACGGTAGTTTTGAAAAAATTTTTACGGCAGCCAAAGGTTTCTTTTCTCCCATTATGCAGGCCGTTTTTCCCTGGCTCTCTGTACAAGATGAGGCAAAGAGAAGAGCGAGTATACGTAAGATGGCACCTGGTATCATAATACTGGCGGGTATTTTTATAACTATCATACTCATCTTTGGAGAAGATATTTTACAACTGTTATTTGATGATCTTGCTATAACAGCTTATACCACCGCATTTAAGATATTATGTACTGCAACTGTTTTTGCAGGTCTCAATATGCTCATTATAACGCTGTACTTACCCTCTATAGGTGCCTATGTAAAACGTATGAATATACTACTAGTAGGAGGTATCTTTAATGTCTTACTTGCTTGCCTTCTGGTAAGTATATGGCCTATTTATGGTATTGTGGCAGCAGTGGTTCTTACAGAATTTGTTCTCGCATTATTGAGCTGGGTGTATTTCTTTAAACAGTCTAAACCCCAAACTTATGCCGTCTAGACTTACCATTGTACAGACTGCATTACCAGACTATAGAGCCGGCTTCTATGCCGAACTCTACAGATTACTAGACACAAATTTCTCGCTATATGGTGGAGCTCATTATTTTGAGCCGTCTATACAAACAGAAAATAGCATCTTACATAAAAAACTAGAAAACAAATTTTTACTAGGTAATCGTTTTTTATGGCAACGAGGAGTTAGACATCTAGCACTAGAGCCAGGTATTGTTGTACTTGAGATGAACCCTCGCATATTGAGCAACTGGTGGTTGTTATATAAACGGAAATCTAAGGGGCTCAAAACCGTGTTGTGGGGTCACGCCTGGCCGCGTAAGGGTAAAAATAGTCCCACAGATCGCTTGCGTCATAAAATGCGTAAACTAGCTTCTACCATCGTGGTGTATACTAAAAAACAGCAGGAAGAGCTACAAGAAAAAATGCCCGCAACACTCATACTCGCCGCGCCTAACGCACTTATGAGTAGTGTAGTAATGAATGTTGCTGCAGGTAAACCACAACATATTATTTACGTAGGGCGATTAACTCCAGAAAAAAAACCACTCTTTTTAGTCCAAGCATTTAAAGCGTGTTTACCAGATCTCCCACCAGAAACAAAGCTTCTCATAGTAGGCGCAGGAGAAGAACAATCTAAAATCGCTACATTTATAGAGGAACACCGCCTTGATAGTCGTGTGGTTTTATATGGTCATATAAGTGACACAAAGGAGTTAGAACAACTTTATGCTTCAAGCTTGTTTAGTGTTTCGCCCGGTTATGTAGGCCTATCTATTACCCAAAGTTTTGGTTTTGGGGTGCCTATGCTTATCTCTCGTGATGAACCACACTCGCCAGAAATAGAGGCAGCAATAGAGGGCAATAATGTGGTGTTTTATAAGACAGATGATGTGGTACGCTTTCGCGAAAGCGTAAAAAAAATATTCTCAAACAGGGAAGAGTGGATTGAAAAAAGAGATGCAATCTCCACCTACTGTCGAGAGCGATATACAGTAGAGGCAATGGCAATGGTGTTTTATAAACTTACGCAAGACAATGATAGGTAGACTCATCTTACTACTAGCTTATCTAGGGATAAGTGTTGTGCTGTTTGCAACTTTTGCAACAGATGTATGGGTGTGGATGTCATTTTTTATGAGCAACCTTGTTCTGTTTGCGTTGTTCTGGTGGCATTTATATCAAGAGCGCGAGTACTCACCCTTTATATCTGTATACATTGTTTTTAACTTCTTATTTTTTATCATAGCACCCATATTGCAGCTACGAGTTATAGGAGATAAGAATGCAGATTTCTTAACAAAGCTACCCTACACATCTTCAGGCATTATTTATAGTAATGTATTAATAATACTTTTTACGCTCTGTTTTTTTGGAGCTTATACGTGGTTTAAAAAAACTAGAAAAACCAGAGTTATAGTCCCAAATTATAATAGAGATAAAAGATTGCCTCTTGTGCTTTTTGGGATATTAGGTATTTCCTTACTGGTATTTATTGTGAGTATGGGGTTTGTTTTTAACGAGATGGCTCGTGCTGGATGGATGGCCTCATCCATAGGCCGCACTGCTTTACTTATATGGAAAAAGCTTCTTTTTGTAGTACCGCTAGGGGGTGTTATTTTATCTGTACAGTATTATAAACAGTCTAAAAAGTCTGGTATAAATGTGCTGGCTGTGGCTGTTATGTTTGTCTTATTTATGATACTGCTATTATGGTTTAAAAATCCGCTAGTAGAAAAGAGAAACGCCTTAGGCCCCATTTACATTTCTATAATTTACCTCCTCGCACCTAGATTGCTTAATAGTAATGTGAAGACAATGTTTTTTATGTTTTTTACAATGGTTGTTGTGTTCCCACTTTCGGCTATTATTACGCACGCAAAGTCTTCTTTAAGACAAATTATTATACAACCGCGTATACTTCTAGATGAATTTGAAGGTGAGGGGATAGGTGAGGTTTTTAATACAATACATTATGATGCCTTCATAAATATAGTTGCCACTATAGATTATGTAAAGTACGAGGGCTTTTCATATGGATACCAGTTTTTAAGTGCATTTTTGTTTTTTATACCACGTAAAATCTGGGAAGGAAAACCTGTGAGTACGGGACAGCTAGTAGGTGAGCACTTAATAGACAACTATGAGTTTACATATAGTAACTTATCTAACCCTATGGTATCTGAGGGATATGTAAATTTTGGGATTATAGGTGTTATATTTCTTGCCATTGCTCTTGGGTATGCAATAGTTTACTTTCTGACTTGGTTACATAGCCATATTCTCATTAAAAAAATTATGGCTTTTTACTTTGCGATACACTTACTGTTTTTCTTAAGAGGAGATTTTGCAAACGGATTTTCGTACTACGTGGGAACCCTTATAGGTGTTATGGGTATTGCTAGATTAATAGATTACCTTATCAAAAATGGATTAACTAATCAATATAAATGGAGGCAAAAACAAATAACAAAAGCTTAGCATATCTAGAAGGAGCTTTGTTTCTTCTATTTGCATCAATACTGTTACCTACAAATGTAAAATCTATTGCTGTGGGGGTATTTTGTGCTGTCTCAATTTATCATTTTTTCAAAAGTAAAAACACATTTAACACACGCTTTTTTCTAGTAAATACTGCGGTTTACTTTTTAATAGCGATAACACTCATTTACAGTGATAATTTCGCCTATGGAGTAAGAAAACTTACCTCTTTTTTGTCATTACTGCTATTTCCGCTCTGTTTTGCGTTGTTTTCAAGAGGTGATTTGAAATACCTCTATTCTCGGATAGAAAAAATGCTAGGGGTATATCTTGTGACCGTTGTTATTTTTAATGTGGTTCCGTTTTTATGGTTTTACATAACACATTATAGTTTTAGTGATATGCTCATTCATTTTCCTACTGTGATGCGTGTTGATGTAGGTAAATATGGTATCCACCCTATCTATCTATCAATGCATTGTAGTGTGGCGATTTTATTCTCAATGTTCATATTGCGCTCCTTAAAAAGTAAATGGAAAATAGTAGGAGTCTTATTACTTGATGCAATTCTCATTTTATTCTTGCTACTGTATGCAAAAAAGGGACCTATTTTAGGCCTTATGATTGTCTCTACACTGTTTATACTATTTCAGCGCAAAAGAGCAATTGTACGACCTTATATTTTTGCAATTCTAGGCCTTGTAGTATTGATGATAGCCATACCACGTACAAGAAATAAATTTTTAGAACTTCAAAAAATTGAAGTGATTGGTGAGGGAGGTCCTACGTCTACAAATATTAGATATACCATCTACGGGGTAGCAAAAGAACTCATTTATGAAAACCCTATTTTGGGGTATGGTATAGGTGATTATAGGGATGTACTTAATAAGAAGTATGAAACCACGGGCAATAGCGTTTTAAAAGAAGGGCGATACAACACGCATAATCAGTTTTTGAGTTTATTAACCATAGGAGGAGTCATATTATTACTAGCTTTTTTAGGCACACTAGCTATAAACCTTGTCTTTGCAATACGGTTTAATAATGAACTCTTTATACTGGTCCTATTGTTTTATGGTATCGTTATGTTAACCACAAATATTTTAGAGCGTGAGGCCGGAGTTATTTACTTTGCACTATTCTTTAACTTTCTTTCTGCCAAAACACTTTTTGTAAACCCCTCAGATGCCTCATAAAAAAGTTCTTCTTATTGGACCACTGCCAGAGCCTACTACCGGCGTTTCACTAGCAAATCAGGTAGTAAGTAGCGTGCTCAAAAATGAGGGCTATAACGTTACAGAGGTAAATACATCCTTTAGTTATCTGGATGAAGAGCTGGGCGTTTTTTCCTTTAAAAAACTTTGGCACAATCTCAAGTATAATACACAGGCATTTAAAGTTTTTTCAAACCACATTGTTTATTTCACTCCAGGACAAACGTTTTTTGGGGTGCTTAAATATGCTGTTTTTATAGTTTTTGCTGCGCTTTCGCGAAAGCGTATCATCACCCATATACACGGCAATCACCTAGGGACAGCTTATCATCAAATGACCGGGATTAAAAGATGGATTACAAAGAAGCTTATGTCTTTATCTAGCGACGGGATTGTGCTGTCTGAGTCATTAAAACCAAATTTGACACCCTTTCTAGATGAAAAAAATATTCATATTCTACCCAATTTTGCTCAAGAGTATTTAAATACAGACATCACAAAAGATTACGACTCCCCACGGTTTATCTATTTGAGTAATCTAATGCAAGAAAAAGGAATTATAATATTTTTAAAAGCACTTTTAGAACTTCAAAATAATAATGTTTCTTACCAAGCTCAAATAGGTGGAGCGGTCACAAAAGAAATGTGGGTGCAAGTAAAACCATTATTGCTGCAACTCAAAAATGTAGACTACAAAGGCGTGGTAATGGGAGAAGAAAAGAAAGCTCTTTTTGAGTGGGGTAATGTCTTTGTGCTGCCTACATATTATAAAATGGAGGGACAGCCTATATCTATCTTAGAAGCAATGGCAACGGGTAGTGTAATAATTACCACAACGCAAGGAGGAATACCAGATATTATAAAAAATGGAGAACAAGGTCTCTTTGTTGAAAAACAAAATGTAGAAGATCTCGTTTTAAAGATGAAAAGTATTGCCAGTAATCCCAAGATTATTTCTGATATTGGGGTTAAAAACCAGGCACATTTTAGTGAAAACTTCACGATGAAGGCATTTACCAGTAGACTCATAACCATATTTAGAAAGTAGTGGAATACCAGAATTTAGATCAATATAAAACGCCAAAGGGTTTTCGTGGGAGGTCTGCTTTTATAGTACAACTATGGCGTGTGGTATATGCTGTTTTCTTTAAACACTCTCCCCAGTTTTTATACGGCTGGAGACGTTTTATTTTGAGATGTTTTGGCGCACAAGTGGGCAAAAATGTCATCATAAGACCCAGCGCTCAGATAACCTACCCCTGGAAGTTGAACCTCGGTGATCACTGCTGGATAGGAGACGAGGTCGTTTTGTACACTTTAGGACCTATTACGATAGGTGCAAATGCCGTTATATCACAACGTAGTTATTTATGTACAGGCTCGCACGACTATCGCTCATCCCATTTTGATATTTATGCAATGCCTATACACATAGCAGAGAAGTGCTGGCTGGCTACAGATGTGTATGTAGCACCAGGAGTATCTGTAGGTGCTGGTACCGTAATAGGTGCTAGAAGTAGCGTTTTTAAAAACGTACCAGCAGGTAAGGTATGTATAGGTTCTCCACTAGTTATATTAAAAGATCGTATTGAATAATCTCACAGGCAAGCACATCACCCTCATCTCCCTTAACTTCTATCCAGAAGATACGGCCATAGGTTTATACAGTACCCAGATGGCAGAGTACCTGGAGCAGCAGGGTGCACATATATCTGTTATCACGGCCTTTCCGTATTATCCGCAATGGGAGATTGCTCCAGCATATCAAGACAAAGGGAGTTACTTACACGAGAAAAAAGGATCTATAGACATTTATAGATACAAACAGTTTACCCCTAAGAGTCCCACCTTTTTAAAGCGTGTGGTACATATTACAGACTTTACTCTAGGCTCCCGTTTTAACTTTAAGCAAATAAAGGAGTGCGATATTGTGATTTCAGTAATACCATTTACGAGCAGTGCGTGGTTAGGGAATACGCTTTCGCGAAAGCGTAATGCAAAACACTGGATACATATTCAAGATTTTGAATTTGACGCCGCTTTTCAATCTGGACTCGCCATCTCGTCAGAAAGTAAAAGTATTGCTTATAAAGGCTTAATGCGTTTAGAACGCTCTATTCTGGACAAAGCAGACTGTGTGAGCACTATAAGCCAGACTATGCTGGCTAAACTTAAAGAAAAGACAAATACGGCTACCTATTACCTGCCCAACTGGATAGATGCCACAGAGAGTGACCCGTCTCAAGTGGCACAACACCCATACTTTTCTCAAGACAAGTTTAGTATTCTGTATGCGGGTAATGTGGGTGACAAGCAAGACTGGTCTTTTTTTAAAAAAATAGTTGCTGCATTAGATTTTACAAAGTTTGAAGTAATTGTAGTAGGTGCAGGAGCAAAAATGGAGCTCCTCAAAGAGCAACTTAAAGACTCTAGTGTACAATTTTATGATCCAGTACCACTTGAAGGGTTAGCGAGTTTACTTGCTAGCGCAGATGTACATATCTTATTTCAAAAAGCCGAAGTTGTAGACACAGTAATGCCTTCAAAAATTTTAGGAATGATGGCAAGTGCACGCCCGTCTATAATAACGGGCCATCCAGATGCAGAGCCTGCAAAAATTATAGAGGCATCGCAAGGCGGCTATTATAAAAGCACCACAGATGCACAAGAGATTGTGGCTATTTTAAATAGCTTACGTACCAATAGTGATAAAGCAACGTTAATGGGGAGTAACGCAAGGAAGTTTATACTACAAAAATATGCCAGAAAAGCGATTTTGAAAGACTTTACTGACGCATTGAGTAGGTTATAGGAGCTTAGTTTTATAAGCAGTGAATACTTCCTTATTTTTACGGCAAGCAGTCAGTCATAAGATTTGCTACCCAATCAACCAATAATAGATAATGAAGAGAGTTTTAATTACAGGTGCAGCAGGATTTTTAGGGTCACATTTATGTGATCGTTTTATTAAAGAAGGCTTTCACGTGATAGGGATGGATAATCTTATTACAGGTAGTTTATCTAATATTGAGCACCTTTTTAAATTAGAACATTTTGAGTTTCATCATCACGATGTGACCACTTTTGTACACGTGCCAGGTGAGCTAGATTATATATTACACTTTGCCTCACCAGCAAGTCCTATAGATTACCTTAAAATTCCAATACAAACTCTAAAAGTAGGCTCATTAGGTACACATAACCTACTGGGTCTTGCAAAGGTTAAAAATGCACGTATACTCATAGCCTCTACTTCTGAGGTATATGGAGACCCACTTGTACACCCGCAAGATGAGGAGTATTATGGTAATGTAAATACCATAGGCCCTCGTGGTGTATATGACGAGGCAAAGCGTTTTCAAGAGTCTATCACAATGGCTTATCACCGTTTTCACGGGCTTGAGACGCGCATTGTGCGCATATTTAACACCTATGGCCCAAGAATGCGACTTAACGATGGTCGTGTGATACCAGCTTTTATGGGGCAAGCATTAAGAGGGGAGGATCTCACGGTTTTTGGAGATGGTTTACAAACAAGGTCTTTCTGTTATGTAGATGATCAAGTAGAAGGTATTTACAGACTACTTATGAGTGATTATGCACTTCCAGTAAACATAGGTAACCCAGATGAGATCACGATAAAGGACTTTGCAGAGGAGATTATAAAACTCACAGGTACAGAGCAAAAGGTAATTTATAAAGACTTGCCTGTAGATGACCCTATGCAGCGCAAGCCAGATATTACAAAAGCTAAAGAGATTTTGGACTGGACAGCTACCGTAGGTAGAAAAGAGGGTATGAAAAAAACCTTCGAATATTTTAAAAATCTAACACAAGAGGAGCTCTATAAAAGTGAGCATAAGGACTTCTCAAAGCACATACGTAAATAAGTATGGCGCAACGCGTAGGTAGATATTCAGTTTATATAAGGCCAGCAATTTATTGTATAGACCTTGCAATTATCGTGTTGCTAGCTAAGCTATGCCTTGTAATGAATGAAAACTTCTTGTTGTTTTCTCTATACATCATTGCTACGTGGGTGTTTACCGCAACCAAGTCAGATTTTTATGAGGTATATCGATACACAAGACCCACGCGCATTGTCTCTCTTATTTTATTACAACTTGCCATATTTGC
>JAHDEV010000201.1 GCA_020628615.1 Dokdonia sp. | reverse complement strand
AAACTATAGGTGTGCAACGTGCATCACGTCAAGAAACGCTAGAAGAGCTTTTTGAAGCAAAATTTTCTGAAGCGCTTAAAACCGTGGGTAAAAAGTTTGACTTTATACAGCTTTATGAGGCTCGTCGTGAGTTTCGTGATGAGATTGTAGACATTATAGGTACAGATCTTAATGGGTATACTCTTGAAGATTGTGCGATAGATTACCTAGAGCAAACTGCAGTTACACATCTTAAGGCAGATAACATACTTGATGCAGAAGGTATTAAGAAAATCACAGATCTTACAGCTGCACAAAACATCAAGGCAAACCTTATTAAACGTGATGAGGAGAAAGTAATACGCAAGCAAGATGTAGAGGCTCGCGAGGCGATACTAGAACTAGATAAGCAACTCGCCGAAAAAGAAGAACAGCAAAAACGTGAGATCTCAAACATAAAATCTCGTGAAGAGGCAGAGATTCTTAAAGTTGCCGAAGAAGAGCGTCTCAAGTCTGAAACTGCTCGCATTGCTACCGAAGAAAAAGTAAAAGTAGCCGAAGAAAATATGCAACGCCAGATCATCGTTGCTGAGAAAAACAAGCAACGTACAGACAAGGTGGAGACAGAGCGTGTGGAGAAAGACCGTATGCTAGAACTTACCGAGAGAGAGCGCGTAGTGACACTAGCTCAAATCGAAAAAGAGAAAGTTGTTGAAGTTGAGAAAAAGAACATTCAAGATGTGATACGCGACCGCGTGATGCTAGAGAAAGGTGTGGTAGAGGAGCAAGAAAATATGAAAGATATTGAGGCTTTTAAAACTGCAGACCGTTCTAAGCAAGTAGCAATCACAAATGCAGAGGCAGCAGCTCAAGAAGATCTTATTAAGACCATAAAAGCAGCCGAAGCATCAAAAGAAGCAGCAAAACAAAAAGCCGAAGAAATTAATATCGAAGCACTAGCGCATAAAGAAGCAAGTGAAAAAGAGGCAGATGCACGTAAAATTCTTGCCGAAGCACAAGCTAAGGAAGAAGCAACCGTGGGTATGTCTGAGGCACAAGTAATGCACGCTAAGGCAGATGCAAACGAGCGTCAAGGTATTGTTGAGGCAACCGTTATCGAGAAAAAGGCACTTGCAGAAGCTGCCGGAATTGAAGCAAAAGCTGAGGCAAAACGTAAAGATGGTCTTGCAGAGGCAGATGTAATTAAAGAGAAAGCCCTTGCAGATGCCGCAGGTATTGAAGAGAAAGCAAATGCTATGAAGAAACTTGACGGTGTAGGTAAAGAACACGAAGAGTTTAAACTACGTCTTGATAAAGAACTTCAAGTAGATCTTGCAGAGATTAATATCCAGAAAGATATTGCAGATGCGCAAGCACAAGTTATAGGCGATGCTCTTAAAGCTGCAAATATTGATATTGTAGGTGGTGAGACTATGTTCTTTGACCAGATTATAGGGCAAATTACAAAGGCCAAAGGTTATGACAGACTCGTACACCACTCAGAAACGGTGACAGAGGTAAAAGATGCCATTTTAGGTAGTGATGATGTAAAAGGAAACTTGCTTGAAAAAGTAAAAGAATTTGCAGATAAGTACGGCATCTCTTCTGAGGATCTTAAAAATGTGACCATTGCAAACTTACTGATGGATTTAAAATCTAAATCTTCAGACAGCGATGAGCAAACCTTATTCAGCAACCTATTTAACCTTGCAAAGGGATTAGGATTATCTGATAAGAAACTGAAATAAAACTCAGCAAACAACGGCAGCTTGCACCCAGTGAGATGGCAAGCTGCTGATTGTTTTTACGCTTTCGCGAAAATAGACTCACTTTTTATGACTCAATAAATTTTATTTTTATGGAAGTAATAAATTCCTTTTTTAGTAACATTAAAGATAAGTTGACTAATCCTTATTTTGGAACACTTATTATAGTTTTACTTTTCAGTCATTGGGAGTTATTGTACTCAATTTTTAATTTCAACGCATCCCAGGATCTTAATGATAAAATATCTTTCATACAAGAATATATTTCAGAAAATATAACTTGGACTTCTTTTTTTAAAGACGCAACATTAGCACTTGTATTGATGCTAACAGGATATTTAGTCATAATCGTCACTAGAAGTTTAGTCATTTGGGTAGAATTCCGCTTAATGCCCATTATTACAGGAGTAATTATCAGTAAGAATGTCGTGATAAAAAGTGAATATGATGAAGTTGTAGAACAAAGAGAAGAGTACTTTGACCAATATGAGGAGCAAAGAGAAAATGTTCGAAGGTTCTCAAAAACTATCGATGAACAAACTGAACAAATAAAAGAAAAAGACGAAAATCTTCTAGAACAAAGCAATAAAATAACGCAAACAATCAGAGATCTAGATACAACTAAAATTAGTCTAAATGAATCTTTAAAAAGAGAAAAACAAATTAAAAATGAATTGACTCTACTTCAAAATTTGAATGAAAACCTAAAGAGAGATAACAACCTCAAAAACAAAATGTTAGATCAATTTGAATTATTGTTTGTTGGTGATACCAATAAGGCATTTTTCAACACTTTAAACAAATTTCCTCCCGAAATTGTTAAAGAAGTAGCTAAACTTAAAAACGATAATCAGTGGGATTCTTTTATCGCTATGGGTGACTTTTTTCGAAAAGGTGGACATCTTGACGGAGCACTATTATCAAATATGATTAAAAGAGGTCTAGCCTTCGAAAGAGGGGAGAATGAATCATTTACTCCGAAAGGCAAAATAATATATTATTATCGCAACATTTTCGATTCCAATAATAATTACAATTGATTTGTTCTCAAAATCTATGATTATTTAGCCTTAAAAAATAAAGAAAAGCTACACGTATCTATGGCAAACGAAACTCCAGATATACAACCTAAAGCAACGCAAACTCTTGAC
>JAHDEV010000200.1 GCA_020628615.1 Dokdonia sp. | reverse complement strand
GCCATAGGTAAGTATAGGCCTTCGTTTGCCTTAGGCGCAGCGAGTTTCATAGCGGCAGGGACTGCAATATAAGAGGCACTTGCTGCAAGTATGGCAAAGAGCAATCTGTTACCTACAGATTCTGTTATAAACCCACTTAGTAAACTCACGATAATACCATTTACAATAGGGACGGCAATTGCAAATACATAAGGAAAAGCGCCATACTCTTTGAGGCTTCCTATCTTTTTACCACTTGAGATTCCCATATCTAGTAAAAAGACAGCTAGAAAACCTTTAAAAATATCTGTGGTAAAAGGAGCAATGCCTTGTGCTTGTGCATCGCTTGCCATAAAACCTATGACGAGACTTCCTATAATTAATAGTACACTCCCATTAGTCACAGAGTGCTTGATAATACTGCCCATAGAGATGGTCTTGTCTCTGTTTGCCGTAAATAGCATCATAAGAAGGACTCCTATTATAATAGACGGCGCTTCCATAATGGCCATAACTGCAACCATATACCCGCTATATGCAATTTGCTCCATATCTAGATAAGCGACTGTGGTAACAAAGGTTACAGCACTTACAGAGCCGTATGCCGCGGCGATAGCCGCGGCATTTTGAACTCCGACGCGCTTTTTGAGCGTAAAAAACGCATACAGGGGAACTGAAAGAGCAAGGACTACTCCAAAAATTAAAGACCAGACGATCTCCATATTAAACGCTGAGTGGGCGAGCTCTTGTCCTCCTTTAAACCCTATAGAAAGTAGGAGATAAAGAGAAATAAACTTTGAAGAACTAGGCGGTATGGCTAAGTCACTTTTGAGTTGTACCGCTAGTAATCCTAAAAAGAAAAACAAGAGTGCAGGGTTGGTCAAGTTATCAACCAGTAGATGTAAGTCCATAAAAGAGGGTTAGGTGTCTTGGTGTGGTAATTACTTTTTGATGCGTATCTCTACAGTGCTTTTTATTTCTAGTTTACCTCCATCTGCACGCACGTCACTTAAAAAGCTTTTTAATTTTCCTTTCTCATCTAGTAGCTCTATAATACGTCCACTATCATACTCACAGGCATCATCTATGTTACCTTCGGTGCGGCTTAAGCGTTGTAATTTGTGAAAGTTGATCTTCTTGTCAAGCATTGCGTGTAAGATATCTCCAGCTTCGGTTGCTGTAAATACTCCATCTATGAGGTTGATTTTTTGATCTGTCATTGTTGCAGTTTCTGTTTGTAATGTTTTCATAGTAAATGATTTTTTTAAATGAATAAGAGATTAAGATGCTCTACTAGCAATGTTTATAAACACTAGAAGGGTTATTAAAAAACTAGCAGATAGAATTTCTGTAAGAAACAGGTAGTCTGAAAAAATGGAGAGTGTAATGGCTACCATAGGGATAGCAAGTAGCATCAAATTTTTTAAGACAAAAAATAGAGCCGTCCAGTTTATGGTTATACTGGTCTTGATCTCTTGAGGTGTGTACCTGTCATTTCTAAACGAGTCAATTTTTAGTTTTTGTAACATAGGTTCTCATTGTTTTGATGGTGCAAAGATGTGGGCTAGAGTTCATATATTTTTATTTATATTTATAATGAATTACATAAATAATTTTAATGCATTATACATTGCACCAGCTTCAAGTCTTCTTGAAGGTCACAGAATTTAAGAGCATCACAAAAGCTGCAGAGGAGCTACATCTCACGCAGCCAGCGGTCTCGATACAGATTAAAAATTTTCAAAATCAGTTTCCTATTCCGCTTACGGAGGTTGTGGGGAGGCAATTATTTGTAACAGATTTTGGTGAAGAAATTGCAGCTGCAGCACGTA
Source organism: Dokdonia sp. (assembly GCA_020628615.1). Taxonomy (GTDB): domain Bacteria; phylum Bacteroidota; class Bacteroidia; order Flavobacteriales; family Flavobacteriaceae; genus Dokdonia. The sequence goes on along the minus strand of JAHDEV010000200.1, from coordinate 1,091 downwards.
AAATAATTGCCGAAGTAGATGCAATTAATTACAAAACGATGGCTTATCAAGGTCAGCTCTCGGGTAAATTAAAGATATCTATCGTCTCTACGGGTAAATATTTGATGCCCTATTACATCACAGATTTTATGAATATGCATCCCGGCGTAGATCTAGAGATGGATGTGACAAACAAGACCAGAGTGGTGCGTCATCTTGAAAAAAACGAAACAGATTTTGCTCTGGTATCTGTAGTTCCAGATCATATCGCGATAGATAAAGTGAGACTCATCCCTAACAAACTATTTTTAGTAGGAGGGAGGCAGCACACGTACTCAGGTAAAACCATTTCAAAAAAGGATTTTGATAAACTACCCGTGGTGTATAGAGAAAAAGGATCTGCAACACGAGCAGCTATGGAAAATTATATTGCAGACAGACAACTTCCTACTCGTAAAAAAATAGAGCTTACCTCAAACGAGGCGGTAAAGCAAGCAGTGATTTCTGGAATAGGGATTTCTATACTCCCGCTAGTGGGGCTTAAAAATGCACTTACGAGCGGTGATGCTCAAATCATCCCGAGCAAAGGATTGCCTATCACCACACACTGGAATCTCATCTGGCAAAAAAGCAAGCAGCTTTCTCCCACCGCACAAGCCTTTGTGAGTTACCTCGAGGAGCATAAAACAGCGCTTAATGAGAAGCATTTTGGGTGGTTAGATACGTATTAAAGGGTACGCTTTCGCGAAAGCGTAAAACGTGCAAAACGTTGTCTTTACTGAAGTGACGTGCAAATGTCGGGTTAAATACTGCTCAAAAAATGAAACAAATCATAAATGAGCCATACTATTGCAGTGTAGAACTTCTTGTACATTTGATGCGCATCATTACAAGGCAAAACATTTATGATGAAACAACCAGAATTAGGACAAAAGATTTTAGAACTGCGCCAGCAAAAGGGATTAACGCAGGAAGAACTTGTAGCGCAATGTAATATCTCTGTGCGCACTATACAGCGCATAGAAGCTGGAGAAACAATGCCACGTGTTTATACGATTAAAACCATACTCTCTGCGCTAGATCGAGATCTAGATGACCTGCAAGAAGACACC
>JAHDEV010000199.1 GCA_020628615.1 Dokdonia sp. | reverse complement strand
ATAATTTCGCTTTCGCGAAAACCTAAAAACCCGATACAGCAATGTATCGGGTTTTGTGTTTTTAGATATCTTGTTAATTTCAAAACTATTATGCAGTTAGGTACAGTTAACTGCAATAATTATCTTTGTAATATGGCAGAACTTCTTACAGAACAAGAGCTTCACAACCTTGCGATGAACATCGTAGGAGAAGATTTAAAGAGTCAAGGCTTTGAGTTTATGGCAGTAAATTCTAAGCTTAAAAAGGACCCACAGTTTGTGGCTCTCAAGGATAAAAAATTACATTTTGTAATCGTAAGAGCGCGTACATTTCCAGAAGATGCAAATGTGTATGATGAAGCTTTTATGATAAAAATGCGTGATCACGCACTCAAGTTTGAAGCACGTACATTTTATGCTGGGGTAGGACTAGGTCACGGAGACAATTATCAAAAGCCAGTCGAAAAAGATTCGGCTTACAGAGAGATTTATAACGGACTTCAAGAGATACAATAATGCGCATACTTTTATCACTTCTTATTGCTGTAAGTTTTCTAGCTTGTAAACAGTCACAAACCCCAGACGAGATTACAATCGCAGGCAACGCTTTTGGCACTAGTTATGGAGTAAAATATTTTGGAGAGGTAGCAGAGGCTCCACAAATTAAAAAGGGTATAGACTCTGTGGTAGCAGCGGTAAACCAGTCACTAAGCACGTACATTCCGCAAAGTGATATCTCAAAAATAAATAGAGGCGATACTACTGTTGTTGTAGATGCTATGTTTAGGGATGTATTTACGCTTTCGCGAAAGCTAAATAAAGCCACCTCAGGCTACTTTGATCCTACAGTAGGTACACTGCGAAATGCGTATGGTTTTGGGGATACAGAAGCCTTAGAAACATTAGATGGGCCTACATTAGACTCATTAATGCAGTATGTAGGTTGGAGTAAGGTACAATTACAAGAAGATGGAACGATAAGCAAGACCGCATCAGCTATTTATTTTGACTTTAATGCCGTTGCAAAAGGGTACGGAGTAGATAGGGTAGCGGTTTATATGGCTTCAAAAGGATTCAAGAACTATCTCATAGATATAGGTGGAGAAATTGTAGCCTCAGGAACAAATCTTAATAAAGCACAACGCTGGACAGTAGGAATAGAAAATCTAGATTCTAAAGTAACAGACAGAACTGCCACGGTACTTGTGAACCTCACAGATAAAGCAATGGCCGGCTCAGGCAACTACCGAAAGAATCGCGTTGACGAAGCTACGGGTAAACAATACGTACATACCATAAACCCGCTTACGGGTTCTGCAGAGCGCAGTGACGTGCTCAGTGCAACCATTATAGCAAATGATTGTGCCACGGCAGATGCTTGGGCAACATCTTGTATGGCAATGGGGCTAGAGCGCTCACAAGAGGCCTTAAAAGGTCAAAACATAGAAGCTTACCTTGTGTATGATGGTGGTGTGTTTATGACTCCTGGTTTTAATCAATATATACAGAAGTAATGTTTACTTGTAGCAAACTGGTAGTATCTCACCAGGTGCAAGACGATAACGGTCTACTTCATCTGGGGTTAGTACCTTTGTATAGTCTACCTCATCTACCTTAAAGCCTATTGAACGTAGCTTGTTAAAATAATCGCGACCATAAACACGCACGTGGTCGTATTGCCCAAAGATTTTTGCGCGCTCATCACTGTCTGTGATGGTGTTATCTTCAAAAGTAGTAGCTCTGTTTAGGTCTTGTGGGATTTGTAATATCGCCATCCCGCCAGGTCTCAACACTCTATACAATTCTTGCATTGCCTTTGTGTCATCAGGGATGTGTTCAAGTACGTGATTGCAAAAAATGAGGTCAAAACTATTTTCGGTAAATGGTAAATTGCAAATGTCTGCCTTCACATCTGCCAGTGGAGAGTTAAGGTCTGTAGTGGTGTAATTGAGATGTGCGCTTTCGCGAAAGCGTTTATAAAAAGCTTGCTCTGGTGCAAAGTGAAGTACTTTTCTTTTTGCTTTAAAAAAATCTGTCTCACGCTGTAACCACAGCCATAAAAGTCTGTGACGCTCTAACGAAAGGGTAGATGGAGAGAGCACATTTTCTCTAGGAGTGCCATATCCATAAGGCAAGAATTTTTTAAAGGTCTTACCGTCTATAGGGTCTTCATAGCGATTACCCTTAAGAGTGAGTGCCAGTAGTGGCCGCACCACATAACTCAACCTGATTAATAAAGGTCGAGGAATGGCGTTTAAGAAAAATTTAAAAATTTTCTTCAAAGCTTATAATACTAGCGCTTGCTGGCGAAAAGGAGTTTCCTCATCACTCTCTATACCTAATGCTTTGTAAATGTATGCAAATGTAGATAGTAGTTCAGGTTTACCATCTACAATGGCAACATCGTGCTCAAAGTGTGCACTAGGTTGATTATCACGTGTGGTAATAGTCCAGCCGTCGTTGTGCTGTTTGATGTTTCTTGTTCCCATATTAGTCATAGGTTCTATGGCAACTACCATACCTTCTATAAACTTTTTACCACGACCACGCTTACCGTAGTTAGGCATTTCTGGGTCTTCGTGCATTGTGGTACCTAGACCGTGACCTACAAGCTCACGTACAACTCCATAACCGTGGTCTTCGGTAAATTTTTGAATAGCATACCCTACATCACCTACGCGGTTACCTACTTTAAGTTGCTCTATACCCACATAAAGAGATTGCTTAGTTACCTCAAGTAGTTTTTTTACTTCTGGGCTTACTTCTCCCACCTCAAATGTATAGGCGTGATCCCCATAAAATCCGTTTTTTATAGCACCGCAATCTATAGAGATAATGTCACCTTCTACAAGTGGTTTGTCATTTGGTATACCGTGTACAACCTGTTCATTAGGGCTCATACATAGCGTGTTTGGGAAATCATAAAGACCTAAAAAGCCTGGTATGGCGT
>JAHDEV010000198.1 GCA_020628615.1 Dokdonia sp. | reverse complement strand
CATTAGGTGGTATAAAACCATCTACTGCCACGGCTGCCCATCCTATTTCTTTAAGAATGCGGTTCATCCCGTACATAGAAGGGATGTTATCTATAGAGATACCGGTTTTTTCTAATCCCATTACATAGCTCTCGTGGGCTACTTTACTTAGGTAGTCTACGTTTTTACGCATCACATATCGCCATACGGCTTGATTTATGGGCGTGTACTGCTCATAATCTTGTGCTTTAATGTACTGTTTTAAGTGCGGCGGTAGCCTGTCTAATAGCGGATTACTCTCAACGTTTGTATGCATAGCGTAAAATTAATTCATAAGTCGTGGTTGTCCTCATATAATTTCAAGATTTGTTTGATAATTGTGGGGAGTGTTGTTGCGCTTTATCGCTTTGCTCTCCATTAGGTAGTGAGTCTCATAAGTACGCTTTCGCGAAAGCGTTATAAAGCCCATTAGCCCCTTTTTTAGAATAAGGAGTATCATAAGTACTCGTTAATATTTGGAAAAATTATGCTAATGCCCCAGCGTTTGTTAAGAGACGGTAGGGTTATGTTAAGGATGTCTCCAGACTTTAGCATAGGCTTATAACTATATATTTTATGTAGCCTCAATGTCCCTATACATTTGTATCAAACAAAAAATATAAGACTATGAAAAAGACAATAATCACCTCGCTATTTGCAATTGCAATAGCAACAGGAATACAAGCACAAACCGAAACAATGGCAGTAAATAATACGCCAGTTGAGATGAACGGTACCCAAGATGATATCAATGAGACAGGCGTAGTAGGGATAAGTGGCTGGACAAGTTTTAATGAGTTGAGCTCGCAGATGTATAAGCTTAAAGGAGCAAACTACTTTAATACCATTAAAACAATACGCGCTATGGAGCCTACAGTGATGTCACTAGAAGCTACAAAGCCTATGTGGATGAACACAGAAGAGATTAATGAAGATGTAGCAGATTTTAAGAAAGAATATATGGAACTCACCTCAGAGATGAGTGTTGATAATGATGAGTTTAGAGAAAATCTAGAGGAAATCGCAGAGCAATATGAAGATCTACGAGAAGAGGCGATGGAAACCTTTATGGATTACCGCAAGACCGTGATGGACGGTAATGAAGAGTATAAAGAAGAGATCGAAAAAGACCGTTCTAAAATGATGAATAGTAAAGATGGTCAAGAAGAATATAAAGAGGAAACAAAAGACCTCAAGAAGATACGTGATGGTAAAACAAACCAATAGTATTAATTAGATATAATTGTAAAGCCACCCGTTCAGGGTGGCTTTTTTTATGATAGGCACGTAATAATCTAGCTGTAAAAGTTAAGATGTTTTTACAATAAGTCGGTGTGCATTATCTTGCACTTAATGAAACCTACTACGCTTACGCGAAAACAAGAAATCTGTATCACAGCCGCTAGACTTTTTAAACAGAAAGGGTATAGCGCTGTAACAATGCGTGATCTAGCTGCAGAGGTAGGTGTAAAAGCGGCAAGTTTATACAATCACATTACCTCAAAAGAAGAAATACTCAATGAGGTAATTTTAAACATAGCCGAAAGCTTTACCCAGGGCATACAAGACATACGTCTGGAAGACACAAAGGTGGCACAAAAACTTGAAGCCGTTATAGCCCAGCACGTGCACCTCACGGCAGATAATCCTTATGGTATGGCATCGCTCAATAATGACTGGATGCACCTAGGCGAGGGTAAAGAAAAGTATCTAAGCTTGCGTAGTACTTATGAGCAGCACTTTAGAGAAATTATAAAAGAAGGTAAAGCACAAAATGTACTTAAAGACATAGACGAAGAAGTGATCCTTTTTTCAACCCTTGGTACTCTAAGAAATCTCTACCTGTGGATTCCTAAAAAGGCAGATTTACAACGATCAAAGCTCATAGATTCTCTCTGTGAGACCCTACTTAATGGGGTGAAAACTGCATAACTTACTTTTTACTTTTATTGAGATACATTTCATAAACCACTATTTATGAGGGGTAACTTGTTGTGCTTTTGTGGTTTATGTTAAATAGTTGTAATATTAACTAACAATCGTTAGTTTTACATAGTTCTAAACTATACTATGGCACTTTTTCATTCTTTAAGAGTAAAAGATATTTATAAAGAAACAACAGACTGTTCTGTTATAACCTTTGATGTACCTGTAGCTCTCTATCAAGATTTTAGTTTTAATGCTGGGCAGCATTTAACGCTCAAAGCGATTATAAATGGAGAAGATGTAAGGCGTTCATATAGCCTCTGTTCTAGTCCGCTAGAGCAAGAGTGGAAGGTAGCTGTAAAGCAAATACCTGGAGGACTCTTTTCTACCTTTGTAAATGAAGAGTTGAAAGCCGGAGACACACTAGAGGTAATGGCGCCTAGTGGAAAATTTGGCGTACCGGTAGATACACAAAAGAAAAAAAACTATGTAGCCTTTGCAGCAGGAAGTGGTATAACACCTATGCTGTCTATCATAAAGACACATCTCGCAGCAGAGCCAGACGCGACCTTCAAGCTGTTTTATTTGAACCGCACGGTTAAATCTATTATCTTTAAAGAAGAGGTAGAACAGCTTCGTAATCAATATTTTGGGAGGTTTGAGATATTCTATTTTCTCACAAAAGAGCAACGAGATATCGAGCTTTTTAACGGTAGATTTAATTCAGAAAAACTGCAAACACTTACTAAAACGCTTATCGATGTAAGCACTACAGATGAGGTTTTTATTTGTGGGCCAGAGGAGATGATTTTCTTGATACGTGATGAGCTAGTGGCAGCAGGTCTAGAAAAAGAAAAAGTACATTACGAGCTTTTTGTTACAGGACTCTCAGAAGAAGATAAAAAACGTGCCGCACGACTTGCAGAGCAAAAAGTAGAAGGTGTTGAGGTTACCATTATAGATGGTGGTAAAGAGTTTCACTTTACAATGACAGACGAGTATGATAATATACTCGACGCAGCAC
>JAHDEV010000197.1 GCA_020628615.1 Dokdonia sp. | reverse complement strand
TCTGCAGATTCTCTGTACCTCACAGATAAAGACATCATGGAAATACAGGCTAAAAATCAGCTTTCAAAAAAAGAAGCGTTGATCAAAATACCAGATGATCGCACGATTTTAAAAGCCGTCGTGGAGTCAAAAAAACTACATAAAGAGACAGATGATTATCTTCTAGATTACACCTATCCTTATCTTAAAGAGACTGTAAACCCTAAATACAAGACGTTTAACGCATTTATGACAGAGAGTTACTTAAATGTGGAGCGTACCGTAAATGAGATTCTCGAGGATAAAGAACTGCTATGCGATACCTTGAGTATTAAACGTTATAGAGATAAGCGTATTATAGATTTTAAACTGCATGCAAATGATAGAAATCTTGTAAGTATACTGCTCTACAAAGAAAATTATTACTCTGGTATGTTACACTCTACTTACATGTTTGACTGTCTCAATTACAATGTAGATAAGGAGGAGTTCATCTATTTTGACGACTTTTTTATCGCTGGAGCAGAGAAGAAAGTATTTGATATAATTAATCAAACCATTTACGAGCAAATTCACTCTGGCGAAATGTTTTATGACTGCTGGGAAATATCTGATACCGACTTTAAAGCCTATAAAAATAACTTTGTAATTAACGATAACGCTATTGAGTTTTACTTTGATGACTGTATCATTTGCCCTTCATATACCGGCCAGTATAGCGTTGTAATACCGCTCATAGAAATTATGCATCTTATAGAACGCTATCAACAACCTTTACTACTAGCTTCAAGATAATCCATCTTAAAGCCAAGCATAAAAAAAGGGTGAGTTTCTTGAGAAACTCACCCTTTTTCTTACTTCCTCCTGTCACCTACATTTTAAATGTAAATACGGGAAGTTTTGCATGGTTTGCTACATTTTCTGCTACACTCCCTGCAAAGAAATGTGCAAGCCCCTTACGACCATGTGTAGGCATTGCAAGTGCATCTGCTCCCACCTTTTCTGCATATTCATATAAACCACTTTCAATGGTGTAACCATTTACAATCACGAGATCTTCTTGATGTAGCTCTGTCCCAAACTCGGCTGCATGCATGAAATTTGCCATAGTTTCTTCTATTTCCTTAGAGCTTTTAAAGCGATCTGTAGGGAGGTTTACATATACAAGATGTATACGAGCTTCCATCTCTTCAAATAGTGGAATAGCTTCTCGATATGCATTGACATTTTCTAATTTAAAATCACAGGCAAAAACAACATTTTTAGGTATAAATGAGGTCATTTTTTCTTTGACAACTAGTACAGGAATCGATGAGCTACGCACTACTTTCTCGGTATTTGACCCTATAAACTCTTCTCTAAGTCCTTTGACTCCATGCGAACCCATTACAATTAAATCTACCTCTTGTTCCGTTGCCAGCTCATTAATATCCTGAAAAACGGTATGGTTTTGGACATTCTCTGTGACTGTAATACCTTTCATATAAGGTTTGTTTCTAAACTCTTTAAACTGTTTTTCGGCAAGTTTCATATGGAACACCGCTTGGTTTATTCCTTCGCTTTCATCCTTAGGAAGGATACTATCTGATAAGCCTAACATGTGGAGCAATATAATCTCTGCGTTGTGCGCTTTCGCGAAAGCGGAAGCCGTCTCAAGTGCATATTCTGAATGCGCCGAAAAGTCTACAGGTACTAATATCTTTTTCATAACAATGGGTTTAGTGTGTGTTTAATATTCCTTTGCGCTTACTAAGCTGTTTATCTAGGTCTGCGATGGTTTCCTTCATTGCTGTTTCAAAGTGTACAGCAGTCGTAGTGGCAAATAGTCTAGGCCCAGGAGCACTTATTTCTATCTCACATATTTGGTGGGCAGCTGCAGAAGTATTTTCTACCTTAAAGTAAACCTGAGCTCTTATAAGTTCTGGGTACTTTTTATTGAGTTTATTGAGGTGCTCAACCGTAGCAGCACTTAACGTTTCACTCTCTTGAATTTTTACGTATTGAAATGTAATTGTCATAATATGTTGTGTTTACCGTAAATCTAGAAAGAAAGAGCAGTCTAATCTATGATAATTATCAGCTGCTGTATACTTACTTTTTATCATCATTAATTCTATTAAAAACTTCTTCTTAAAGCTGCTGTAATAGAAATATTACCAAAGGAGATATGGCGATATTCACCTGCTTCTTGATATCTGTGTGAAGAGTTTCCGTATCGCACTTCTGGAAGCACATGCCAGTTTCCTAAACTTATGATTTTCATCCCTAGACCTAGATGGGTACCAATTGCGGGATTTGTTTTAATAATCAAATTTCCCTCTGTACGCTCTGCGTCTACCGTCATTAGTGTTAAGCCTGCTCTTACATAAAATGGATTTTTCTGCGTTTCAAGTAAAGAGAACGACACCATCCCTCCAAAGAGGAAACCTTTTTGTATAAATTCTATATCAGACTCTTCAAAACTTTCATCCGTATCAAAGCGATTCCAGATAAGCCCGCCATATACATCTGTATGTTTACCTATAGATAAAACCCCTGTTACTTCTAGTCCATTACCTATGCGCAACTTTTGATTTACTACCTCACGAGTAGGGATATGTAATGTGGGTCGTAATTCTACACTCCAGACTTGAGCATAGCTAGATATTGTAAAGCCTAATAATAGTAGTTGAAAAAAACATTTCATATACCCTGATTGTGAAGAAAGATTACCTCTCAAAGTTATTGGGTATAAAGAGGATATATCATGATATTAATCATAGTACAGTACTTAACAATAGCTCTATATTTATAAAATACATCGCTCTTCTAATAAAACTAGCTTATGGAACTTTCTAACGATATTGTGTTAAGACCGCGCTTCAAGCTTGAGTGTGCTATACTTCCGGAGACAATTTTACGTGCTTACGAAAATGCAGGGGCGATCTCAAGAGACTTTTTAGTGCATCGCTCAGATGATCATATTTTTATAAGTTTACCCAAGAAGGAGCAGCATTTCTGGTCTCC
>JAHDEV010000196.1 GCA_020628615.1 Dokdonia sp. | reverse complement strand
TGTTTACTGCAAAAAGGCATTACTTTATAGCCGGTATCATTGCTGCTATCACCCTTCCTTTTATAGAATTTACACGTGAGATTGAGGTGATTATACCCTCGCAACCGCTTGTGATGCCCTCTCTGGATATAAGCTCCGTAAACACTGCACCCATCGCTGTAACACCGCAACCTGTAGAACAAGCTATAAACTGGTGGCAAGTACTTGTCATAATATATATAATAGGTATCTGTATAATGCTCTTTAGGCTTTGTGCGCAATACATATCCTTGCGACAGCTCATTGCATCTGGCAGTCGCAGTACAAAAGGGCAATATACATTTGTAGCGGTTACAAGAGCTATAAGTCCGTTTTCTTTCTTTTCAAAAATTGTTTACAATCCTGCGCTTCACACGCCAGAAGAACTTGAGATGATTATCGCTCACGAAAAAGTGCACGCACAGCAAAGGCACTCTCTAGATATGCTCTTATCTCAAATAACGCTTGTGATACAATGGTGTAACCCCTTTGCCTGGTTGTATAAAAATAGTCTTGAGCAAAATCTAGAATACCTAGCAGATCATCAAGCTATACAAGAAATTAAGAATCCAAAACAATATCAACGCACGCTGGTACAGGTCTCATCCCCCTCATTTGCCCCAGCACTTACTAATCAATTTTATCAATCATTTATCAAAAAACGAATCGTTATGATCAATACACCACAATCCCACAAAAACAATCTTTGGAAGCTATCACTTATCATTCCCGTGCTTGCGCTCTTTATGTACTCTTTTAATGTAAAAGAAGTGACTAATTATGTGGAGGAGGATAATACCGCTTTCGCGAAAGCGGAAAAAGACACCACCTATGCAAATCAAGGTAGAGATGTGTTTTTTATAGACAGCAATACTACACCAGCAAAACTAGATAGAATAGAAGCCTATGTGTCAAATCACTGGGAGAACGTAGCAATTAAGTTTGACAAAAGAAAATTCAACACAGAAAATACCCTTACAGGCTTCTTTCTGCAAGCAAAATTTGAAAACCAAGAAGCATTTACCAATAAATTCTCTTTTAGTGCAAAAGATGATACTTCTTGGGAAGGCTATAGTCTAATGGTTAATACGGAACAGGAGATTGTTGTAATGGAGCAAAAAGATGGCACATTTATAAACATCACTCCAGATAAAACAATCATCACAGATGAGAAGGTTGCTGTAAATACAGAAAAAACAGCAGCTAAAGAAAATAATATTACAAAGGATGCACTAGGACCTAATCCCGTTATAGTTGTGAATAATAACGTTATACTGGGCGAAGAAAAAGAGAAAAGAGTTACAGGTGATAGTATCACAAGCTTACCTCCTGCTCAAGCTATCAAAGCCTACGGAACTATTGCTCAAGACGGTGCGCTCATTGTACACAGCAGTCCAAAAGCAGACACCACACGAGTAGTATCGCGTATAGTACAAGAAACTTATAACTATATCATTACTAAAAACACATTAGACTGGGAGATTGATGCGCTTATTAAAGTAATGAGAGATAAGCACAACGCTGCGCTCAAAGTAAGTGGTATTAAGAGAAATAAGAGTCAAGAGATTACAAGCATCGTGATTAATCTCATAGATGATAAGGGTAATAATAAGAATTACACCTTACAAACGCCTAATCCTATTAATGACATTTACATCTATAAAGATGAAAATGGTTTTACAGGTATGGGTAATGTAAATATGGATAAAGGTTCAAAAGCTTCATATGACAATTTGAGAGCTCAGATGGAAGAACGTCGTAAGGCTTTATTAAGCAATAGGGATAGTCTACGTGCAGGTATGGAGATTCGTAAGCAAGAACTACGCGCTCGTATGGATGAACGTAGAAAACTGCAAGGCCGTGCACAAAGCGACTCTATGCGCCAGTACATAATGGCTAGACGTGATAGTATGAAAATGCAAATGAAAGAGCAACGTGAGGTTATTAAATCAAAAAGAAAAAAGCTTAAGAAAACAGCTAAAAATAATAAAGTGGGTTATGTCACTTTAGAAAACGGCACATACTACTATGTAGAAACCCCAGATGGATCAAGAAATTTTTACAATAGATGGGGAGTGCAGATACAAGAGAGTGATGCCCTTTATAAAGAACTTGTAAATGCCAAGGAGTCCACGGCAGAAGATAAAAGTAAAGAAGAATCAAAGACGCTATCTCGTGAAGAAGATATGATAAAACGTGGTGGGCTTGATAAAGCAATCTATTACATAAATGATAAAGAGGCTTCTAAAGAAATGATAGATGCCTTAGATCCTACATTTATTAAGAGTGTTACTATATATAAAGGTGAGAAAGCAATTAAGCTTTATGGTAAAAAAGGAAAGAACGGAGTAATTCAGATAGATACCACCTATTAAATATATCCTCAATTAGTATTTAAGTCCACTTTCCTTCAGAAAGTGGACTTTTTTTATGTGCTGTTTTTTACAAGAGTCTCTTGTAAAAAACTGGACAAAAATGATGAAAACACCATTTTAAGCGTATTTATAGCCCATTTTCCTCTACAGATTTTCAAAAGAGGTCAAAAACCCTCTACAAAACTAACAGATACGGCAATATCAATCAGCACAGGTTACATTTATTAACACAATCGTAGATAAAGGCATTACACATATAAAGTGTTGTTATTTTTTTAGTTACAATATTGCTGTTAATTTCATTAAAAACTTCTTTTCTATTTGTTTTATCGAGCTCAAGGTGACTTCTTTGCTTCATCAATAACAAACAACGATACAATTACTAATCAAAATCTCACTATTATGAAAACGCCAGTCCACACTCAGAAACAAGTAAAAACAAACAAAGTATTAGGTCTATATACCATCTTTATGGTAAGCCTTAGCATCTCTTACATTGTAACTACCTTTTTACAACTAGGTAAGTAATAATAGTAATCATCAATTTTCATTCATCAATCAATTTTTTAAATAATCATTTTCAATCCAAACCCA
>JAHDEV010000195.1 GCA_020628615.1 Dokdonia sp. | reverse complement strand
AAAAAGGAATGTGCAAATCATTAAAAAAGAAAAGGTAGCTTTACTCATAACATCTATGTTTAAAATTTTAGACTATAAAGCTAGTACATAGTTTAATACGGCTTAAAGTTTTTTTATCCCTGTATCTCAATACTAATGTGATTACCTCCCTTTTTACCTTTGGTTTGGTAACGCTCCATCATCTCTTTTGTTTTTTCTGTAGCGATCTTTTCATACTCCTCGGCACTTACTTTTTTACCTTTTGTAGGAGGTGTTATGTTAAGCTTTTCGCTTGGATTGAGCACTACTTTTGTACACATCATAGCCATCTTACCATCATTTACTTCGAGTATCAACCCTGGCAATCCCCAAAAACGATCTGGCCCTTGCTGCACAGGTATGTCTAGCGTATACCAGGCTGTGGTGACATTGGTTTCTTTTGTGGGCACTGTTTCTTCTCCATTTGCCATATTTATAGTCTCCACTTCTTCTGTAAGTGTCGCTTTAAAACAAGTGTATTGACCTATATTTTTTATCTCTTTCTCAAGTTTCCACTCAGGCTTTTTTAAGCTGTCTTCTATAAGGAAGTCTTTTCCCATTAGGTTGGTCTTATTTGTAAAGCTCTGCTCTTCTATATTATTAAACAGCTCATCTTTACTTGTAGATACCTGAATCTGTATCCCGTTACTTGAAGGCGCTTGTGGCTTGTTTAATGTTGCATTTTCTTTCCACAAAGACTTTTTACCATCAAAGGTGAGTGTGTATTCTTTTTGAAACTGCTTGCGTAGCTGCTCTTGTAAGGTCTTCTGTATATCGCTAGTAATACCAGAAGTACTGTCCATCTTCATTTCTATATGACGCTGCGTTTGGTAAGTTGCCACTCCAGATACTTGTTGTGAGTACGCTTTCGCGAAAGCGCAAACCATCACAACTACTAGTAAAGTTTTTAATTTAATTCTCATCGTATGTATATTATTTATTGTTCTTATTGTTTTGTTGTTCTAGCTTTTCAACTCTAGATTTTAATTCTAAAAAGGTCGGACTTTTTTCTAATATGCTTGCCGCTTCTGAAAGTTCTTTCTCAATATTGTTTAGGTCTTCTTTTGTAAGCCCAGCGAGCGGAATTTGATCATCTTCATCTAGATTTATAGTGATTTTTACATTTTTTGTAACCTTAGCATTGAGACCTTTTGGAGTAACATCCTCTTTTTCAAAAGTGTAACTTACTTTTTGACCCGCTTCTTTTAATTTTGCCTCTATTTTTGCTATTTCTTGGTCTGTAAAAAAAGTAGTACTATTTGTATCTTCAAGCTTTTCAGAAAGAACTGTGAGCGCCTCTTTTAGTTCTTCTTTAAATTCTTGAGACACTTCGAGCTTCAACTCTTTTTGTTGAGCAAAGGAAATGCTCGTAAGTAATGTTAGAATAATTGTGATGATTGTTTTCATAATAGATTGATTTTAAAATGTTTGTTGTATTGAACAGTACAAATATGGAGAACATCTTTGGCTATTTGAGTTAACAACCGTTAACGAGTGTTAAGCGATTTGGTAACAGCTAGTTAACCCATTACATTTGGATTATGCAAGAAAGACATTATAAAACCATATTGTACTTTATAAGCGCCGTCATAATATGCACACTCGCAGTGCAGATTTACTGGAATTATAAAAATTATGAGGTGGGAAAAGCACAGCTCAAACGTGATATGCAAACTAGTATTGATAACGCTGTAAGCGCTTATTATGAAGGTATCACAGCTTCTAATACCATAGGATTTCTGGGGGACGACCAAAATCTAGATTTATTTTTTAAGTCAGATAAAATGCAGAATCTAGGTAAGCGTGTAGACAGTGGTCTTACCATAAATAGTATTAAAATAGAAGAGACTAATAATGATGATAACATTATAGTAGAAGGTGCAAGCCCAACAGAACTAGACAGCATTTTTGCCAGTCGTGTTGTTAAGGTAGATACCACATATGCTCAAGAATTTAAACGCAACTCACCTACATCGAGCAGTCATACTACTTTTAAAGTATTTGGCGAAAGTGAGAAAGCAGTAGAAGTACTTTCAAAAAGAATAAAAAACAACTTGCGCACCGCACAACAGGAAACAGACTCGTCACAAAAAGCATTACCAGATAGGCTTGAAGCACTTACAGATCTTACAACAAGTATTGTTTTATCATTTAAAGATGATAAGATAAACGTGCCTACCCTAGATAGCCTTATTAACCTAGAGCTTACGCGAAAAAACCTCAACAACACACAATATACTATTGCTTACAACACAGCAGAAAGTGATACCACACAAACACTCAACAATCACGATCTAGCTATCGTCTCTACCTCAAATTTGCTCCCTAAGAAGAGTAGCCTAGCCGTAGGTTTTAAAAATGTAGCCAGTATCGTTTTACAACGTAATTTACTAGGGATGCTCCTCTCCCTACTACTTGTAGGTGCTGTAATAGCCAGCCTACTCTACCTCCTTAAAATCATACAAGAGCAAAAACAGCTTGCCGAGATTAAAAATGACTTTATAAGCAACATCACCCACGAGTTTAAAACCCCCATAGCCACCATAGGTGTAGCTATAGAGAGTATACAACACTTTAATGAGGCAGACAGTAAAGAGAAAACAAAAAAGTATCTTGAGATGTCATCACAGCAAGTATCAAAACTCAACACGATGGTTGAGAAGCTACTTGAGACCGCTACTCTCGACAGCGAGGCTTTAGAGCTTAACAAACAAGAGACTAACATCACAGAGCTACTTGAGCATATCGCACAATCCCATCAAGAAACCACAAATGGTAAAACACTAACCTTTACCACTCAAGACAGAAGTATAAGGGCAGCTGTAGATGTTTTTCACCTAGAAAATGCATTAGATAATATTATAGATAACGCCATAAAATATGGTGGAGATACTATAAAAATAACTCTTAACAGCACAAAAGAAAATATACAAATCACGATTGCAGACGGTGGCAACAAGCTTACAAAACAGCAAGCACAACATATTTTTGACAAGT
>JAHDEV010000194.1 GCA_020628615.1 Dokdonia sp. | reverse complement strand
AGTGCACATACTTGTAATTTTGCCCTATGTCACGTATTCCTTTCTTAAGTTGTGGCTGCTCATAATTGGGGTAAATTGTAGGCTTATCGTGAGCCACAAAGTCAAACACCATACTCGAGCATATGTTTACCACAAGCTCGCAGTGGTGACAAGTATTTACTAGTAAAGCAAAATCTTCTTTAGTAGGCATTACTTGATTCCATTGTGAGCCCATAGGTTTCCACAAAGGGTCTATAGGTGTTATGACATCACTATACTTAGCCAAAACTTCATCGTACCTACCCGAAAAATCTATAGGGACCTTTCTATATACAATAGCTACATCTTCACCTTCCTCTCTCAACTTGCGCACAGCAATTGCCGTGTCTTCTAGATAATATTGATCCAGTGGTGACGTGGTTTGATCATCCCCAGAAAAACAAATATATCGTGTCTCTTCGCTAAGGTTATGCTCTAGACAAAATTGCTTTCGCGAAAGCAAAATACTACTATCATAATGAGGCTCAAACTGCGGAGTTCCCGTTACAAATATCTGTTCTTCTCTCGTTTTTGGGTAATACTGTAAGAGCTGCTCCTTCATCAACTCAGACCATACAAAATAGTAATCTGTCTCTACCGTGGTCATTCCCTTAGGCAGGTTGTCCCAACTATATATCCAGCACGCAGTTTTGATTCCTAAGTCTTTTGCTGCTAGGATAGGCGCAATGGCCTGTGTAGCGCGCTGTGTGGTGCAAAAGACAATATCTGGACGGTGTTCTTCTAGTTGTGCTTTAAGTTCTTTGTAGCGAACAGTAGATCGTTCGGCGGCTTGCATTTGATTCATTATGCGTTGCCAACCCTTTGGTGTAGCACTAAAGGTTTCGTGATACTTTACAAAAGCACTTTTTAAGGCTTTCTTTATACTATCATACTGTAATGGAAAACGATAGGTAGGATAGACATTATCTTTTTCACGCTTTCGCGAAAGCGCAAGTTCTACCCTTTTTCTTGCGTGACTAAGTGTAGGCGTTTTAGGGTGAATCCTTGTGTTCTCAATCTTCACTTCTTTATAACCCAATTCCTTTTCTAACGAAAATATGGTGTTATTCCAATATGTGATATCAAATCCCTGTGCCTCTCCTACTTCTTTAAACTTAGTAAAAGCAAAGTTGCGTAGGCCTACGCCATCTGGAAAAAGAATGAAAACTTTTTTACCCATTATTATGCTTTACGATACTTAAGCTTATCACGTTGTACTTGCTCAATGGGCAAAATATCTGTCGCTTTATAGTCTAGTGCTTGATGTACTGCTCTTAAGTCTCTCGCGAGTTTGCGCATACCTGCCGGTTCCAGTGATGCACTGTGATCTGTACCCTTCCAAGTACGGTCTAATGTATAATGACGCTCTACTATATTTGCCCCTAGGGTGTAAGCAGCAACATCTACAGCAATACCCAGATGGTGTCCAGAAAACCCAATGTGTTTTACACGAGTGCCGTACTTCTCTATAAGTGTTTTAATATCCAGAAGGCAAACATCTGGAAAGGGTACTGGATATCCAGATGTACAGTTATAAAGCACAAGATCTTTCCCTCTGTTATGCTTTTCAAAAAACTGTACTAGCTCCTCGATCTCATCTCTAGTAGTCATCCCTGTAGAACAGTGAATCTCCCCTTTGTAATTCTCACATAACCACCCTAGCATTTCGTAATGATTATTACAAGCACTAGGTATTTTTATAAACTCTGGATGAAGTCCGGCTATTTCTTTTGCACTCGTTGTATCCCAAACCGAAGTTGCATAGGTAATGCCTAATTCTTCACAAAAAGCCTTAAGCTCTGCGTGCTGGTTTACATCAAATTCTAAGAACTCCCTGTGTGCCCCATACGTCTCTCCATATGAGTTTATAGGGTTAGGGTGTGGAGCTTCATACTGCTCCTTAGTGAGCAGTTCTATATTGTGTCGCTTCTGAAATTTTACGGCATCTACCTTACAAAAGATAGCGGCTACTTTTATCATTTCTTTTGCTATCTCCATATCACCTTTGTGGTTACCACCTATCTCTGCAATGGTGTACGGAGCTTTATAATTACTCATATCTATTGTTATATTTTATAATAAAGTCACAGGCCTCGCGTATGGCTCCTTCTGCGCTATTGTTTTGTAGTATGATATCTGCGTGATTCTTGATAGGCATTGTGGCATTTGCTGGAGTAAATGACCATCCTGCAGCACAAATATTTGCCATATCATTTACATCATCACCTATATAGGCAATGTTTGAAAATGATAGATCTCGATCTGATACAATTCTAGAAAGCAAACTGTATTTATCTTTTACGCCCATAAAGACGTCTTTAATTTTGAGCTTCTTCATTCTAGAAGCCACAATTTGTGAGTCTTCTGAGGTCATTACCATCACCTCAACATTGTACTGTCTCAATATCTCTAGCCCCATACCATCGCGCATATCAAACTTTTTCATAAGTTCGCCCTCTGCGCCATAGTAAATACAACCATCTGTAAAGACCCCGTCTACATCGAGTATAAGATGGGTGATACGGTTACTTTTTTTCTTAGTTTTTAAACGGGCAGCTAGTAACTCCTCTACTATTTTCCAGTCTGTGAGGGTATCTATCTCTGTGAGGCTATTTTCGGGCATTTGGACCGTAGCGATGTTACCGCTTATTCTGTTTTTGCTTTCGCGAAAAGCGCTACTTGTCGTTACATAACACGCTCCGTTCTCAATAAGTAGGCCTTCAAAATCTTGTCTACGTGGCCGATTGAAAACGTCATAATTTTTTGGTGTACCGTCGTCATACCAAGTAAAACGATGTGTATTTACCACCGTAAGTGCCGAATCATAATTTGCTCCCGATTGCACTTTGCTTAAACACGTATTTATATCTAATGACGTTGTAAAAGGAGAGGTTGCCTGCAATAGACATATTACGTCAAAAGGCGTTTCTAGACCATTTACAAACTCTAGCATTCCCATCTCTGTAGAGGCGGTGTCTGTAGCGCTTTCTTCACTACGTTTTATGGTTTTTACCTTGTCTGTCCAGTGGTATTCCTTATGAACAAAAGTGATGATATCTTCAT
>JAHDEV010000024.1 GCA_020628615.1 Dokdonia sp. | reverse complement strand
CATTTAAACGGACGGCAAAGATACACAGAAGTTCAAGTCTGACAAGTATTTTTTATTATTTAATTCAAATAAAAACCTAATCCTTTGACCTTGTTTAGTCTAGCTTTATTATTTCTTTATTGAAGCATTTTTCTTACCTATTTACTGCTAAAAAAGACACCCGTAAATGGACCACAAAGACTAATTTCTTCCTACAAATAGTAAAGGTGTCTTATTATATAGCTTTTTATGAATCTACTTAAGCTTTCGCGAAAGCGTAATTATTTAAAGAAAGAAGTTCCAAACGATACCAAAGCGTATATTAAAATCTCTATATGGATATCCTGGTGCGCTATAAAAGTCGTTACCTGTAAAGCTACTATTAAAATGTTCAGCCTTGAGAAAGATTCTGGTCTGGCGAACTTTCATATTAATAAAGAAGTCTAATAGGGGAAAGTTTCCAAACTCTTGAGAGTTTTGCACATAAAACTCTGCGAGTATGGGGTCATATGCATTGAGATTATACTTTGTAAAGTAGTTTGCCGTAAACCCTGTTTGTAAAAAGAGTGCTTTTTTAAATAATCGATCTGTAAAATATAAGCTTCCTCTACCCACGAAGTCTGGAACATTGAGCACACCCTCTGCCCCACTCACGTTTTGATATGTGGCGGTGAGATCTAGATTAAACTTTTTATACTTGATATTTTTACTAGCCGTGACTTGAAGATGATTTATGGACTCGCTGGTCTGAAAAGAGTTTACAAGTGAGTCTACTGGATCTAATGCAAAATATGCATAGTCTTTTATAGTAGCGGCAGAGGCTTTGAGGTTTACCCACTTTTTTGAATCTAACTGAGCCGTGAGTGTATTAGTCTTTACTGTGTTATAATTATCTTGATTATACCAGTTATAATTTATGTAGTTGCTCTGAAAGAGTAGATGGTTAAAACTTGCCGGTCTTGCATTGCTCAGTATACTTGCCGAAAAGCGCTTGTCTTTATCTATAGCATATCCTGCTTCTCCATATATATTATAACCGTCAAAATCTCCTGAGATGTTTACTTGGGCATCTCCTAATATGTCAAAACCACCTATTTTATTTTTATAACCTCCTCCTACTGCAATCGTGGTGGTTTGTATTCTGTTAGGTACTCTTACCGTTTGCTCGTCTATACCATCACCATCTTGATCTATACCTTGTATAAGGACCGCGTCATAACCATAATTAAAATAGGTCGCATTTGCCTGAAACTTGAGTTGCCCTAGTTTTTTATCTTCATATACAAGGTTAAGCTCGTTATAGGTTTCTTCGCGATCTGTTCTGTCAGAAAATTCGGTTTGTCTAAATGCTTCTCCAAAAAGATCATTTGCCACATCCTGGCTATATCTATAAAATTTGTTTTCGCTATTAAAAATGTGTCCCACTCGCAAGCTGTAATCTTTAAGACTATCTTGTTTTTGAATTATATTATAGTGATGGTTTACATACACTCTTGTACCATCTAGTATATTTTCGGCATCTTCAAAGTTTACTGGCAATCTTGATCTATCATCAAAATCGTCATCTCCGCTATTAAACTGTTCAATTCCTAAAGTGGTTAATCCTCCATTTTCTTGATTACTCAAATCTTGAGCAACCCAGTGGGCCTTTATATAGTATCGCTTATTTTTTGTGTTATAGCTACCAGCAAATCTAAAATTACCCGAACTGGTTAATGCATTTTGATATTTACCTAAGCTACGCACTCCTTTATATGCTATAGACATATTAAGTCTAGGGTGTATATTAAGGGTAAAGAAAGCATCTAGTTGTTGTCCTTGCTCAAAAGCGCTCTTATAAAACAACTCTGTGAGCGGTGTAGGTAGGTAGTGATACTTTATATCTTCTACCTCTTGATAGGCAAAGTGTCGAGCATTTGCAATATAGCCAGGCGTGGTGCGCCTGTTATCAAAATAATGTATGAGCGTATTATTAGTTTGCCCGGTATTTGCAAACGGCAATAAACCATACCGGTCCTTACGCAGGTAATTAAATTTATAATCCTTTTCTATAGTAAGAGTTGTATCTACATATAAGGTATCCCTTTTTACAGAGATAATTTTATAATCCTCTACGGGTGGTCTTTCAAACTCTTTGATATTTGTAGATTTTGCATCTCTAGCATTGAGCGGGTCATTAATGTCTCCAAGACCTTCACTTCTTTGTAATGTAGGTGTTTGCTGTATAGGTGATGTTTGCCCAAAGACTGCTACTTGCACTAGACAAAAAATAAACCCAAAAATCTTATTCATATAAACAATTTGATGTGTCAAAATTACATTATTTGCACCGATTCTAGTATTTTGCCTAGCTCAATATATGCTTAAACTTAAATATCATAGTCATCTTATAGAATGTGGCACAGACGAGGCTGGTCGTGGCTGTCTTGCAGGACCCGTTACCGCAGCTGCTGTTATGCTGCCTGATAGTTTTATAAACGAGATTCTTACAGATTCAAAACAACTCACAGAGAAGAAACGTGAATTACTCAAACCTATTATAGAGCAGCAAGCACTTGCCTACTCTTTTTCTCACGTGATGATGGAGGAAATAGACGAGATTAATATCCTTAACGCCTCTATCACTGCTATGCATCGTAGTATTGAGGGTATGATAGGTACGCTTTCGCGAAAGCAAAAAAAACCGCAACACATACTTGTAGACGGCAATCGCTTTAAAGCATATACTGGCATAGACCACACAACTGTTATCAAAGGTGATGGAAAATACCTCCCCATAGCCGCGGCATCTATCATTGCCAAAACAGAGCGGGACCTATTTATGGACCGCATACACGAAGAATACCCAATGTACAACTGGAAAAAAAACAAAGGGTACCCTACAAAAGAACATCGAGAAGCGATACGCACCTATGGTATTACAAAATACCACCGCAAAAGCTTTAAACTATTACCTGAACAATACTCGCTAGACTTTACTTTTAAAGACCTAAAGTAACATCCTGTTGAAAAGGTGGTCAATAATATTATGACCACAAAGGCCGTAGGTCTCACACAAGACTGTATTTTTGAACAACCAGTCTTTACTATTTATGAAAATTCTATTATACCTCTCTGCCGTTGCTGTATTGCTAGCTAGCTGCACAACCTCAACAAAGAACTCGTCTTCACTCACAAAATACATTCCTCGTAAGGCATCTGTTGTTATAAAAACTACAGATCTTAAAGATTTTAAAAGTGCCCTAGTCAATAATGATTTTATACAAGGCTTAGATAATACTAACCTATACAAAACACTAGTAGATAACCAAACGGCATTTGCAGCTGCACAACCAGATGGAGAGACGCTGTTTTGTTACACTAAACTAGGGCGCAATGATTATGACTTAAGTATTATTACAAAAAACCACCTAGGCCTTTTTAAAAATGACTCAACACTTATAAAAGAAGCCTCACTCAATGAAAAAAAAATCAAGTCACTAGGAGCAAATGCTCATTACCTTATATATAATGATGTTTTTATAGCAAGCACCTCAAAAATCTTACTTGAGAATGTGCTGAGAGAGAAAAATAGAGAAACGTACACAGACCCTATGTTTGATCGTGCCTATAATTCTTCTAGTAACAGTGCGACTGCTTCTATTTTTATAAAAGGATCTGAAGGGGGAGACCTATACAAAACCCTCTTTCCTGCAGCTGGTGTAAATGCCCTTAAAGAATCCTTTACCTGGGCCACGGCAGATATTGACCTTGATCAAAATGATGTACGTCTCAATGGCGTGGTACTCGTACAAGACTCTACAAACTTGCGTCTCTCCCTACTCAAGAACACAAACCCTGTGGTAAATAGAATCACTAGCATCACTCCCACCGCTGCCGTAGCTGTAGAAGCTATAAGCTATGATAGCTGGGAACAACTTAAATCTAATAAAGCTGACTTGCTCAAGGTAGACCTTGCTCAATATAATATCCCGCAAGAAGATCTCTTTGCTAGTTTTACAGAGATAGGTGTTATTCATCTTGCAAAGAATTCGGTGATTGTGGGTGTTTCGGCAGATGTGAGTCTTACAGATAATGCACTCGCAAGCGGGTCAGAACTTGCAACCTTTAGAAAGGTTAAGATTTATGAAGTTAAGAATGCTTCCGCTTTCGCGAAAGCGTACTCACCTCTACTCAACCTCTCTTCTCCAAAGATGTATGCCACAATAGACGACTTTTATCTTTTTGCCGAAAATCAAGAAGCACTAGAAACTGTTATTGCAAACTATCAAAACCAAGCAATATTAGCTACCAGTGCGGCATTTGCTCCTACAAAAAACGCATTGAGTCGTGCCTCAAGTTACTTACACATCACAAACCTTGATAGCAAAAACTACCAGCAACTTGTATCAGAACAAGGACAAAAAAATCTAAAAGAAACTACACTAGAGGGCTATCACTATACTGCGCTACAACTCGTGCAAGAGAAGGATTACCTTCTCCTTAACTCAACAACACTTAAAAACGAAGACAATGCTACAGATGCTAGCATTGCACAAATTGCAAATGTGAAGCTCAGCGCACCTATTACAATGTCTCCACAGCTGGTAAAAAATCACCGTACAGATGGACAAGATATTGTTGTGCAAGACATAAATAACACCTTATACCTTATAAGTAATGCTGGCAAGGTATTGTGGCAAAAGGATCTGGATGGTCAAATACTGGGTGATATACAGCAGGTAGATATCTATCGTAACGGGAGGTTACAGCTAGCCTTTACCACAGAGAAGTCGTTCTATATTCTGGATCGTAATGGTAAGGATGTGGGACCATACCCACTATCTTTTAAAGATACCATCACACAACCACTTGCGATATTTGATTACGATAATAATAGTAACTATCGTTTTGTAATTGTGCAGGGTGAAAAGGTACTAATGTATGATAAAAAGGCAAGCCCTGTTTCTGGTTTTACTTTTAAAGAAGCTACGAGTACAATTATATTTCCGCCAGCACACATACGTATTGCAAATAAAGATTATATCGTAATTGCCGAAAACAATGGAAAACTCAACATCTTGAGTCGTACTGGTACTTCTCGTATAGAGGTAAAGAAAAATATAAACTTTGGAGATGTGCCTGTTTATAGAAACAGAAATACCTTTGAAACATATACTGTAAACGGAGAGAAGGTAAGAGTCACTACAAAGGGAGAAATCGTACAGACCATCTCAGATTTTGACTCAGACTCGCGCATAGCGCTAGGTAAGTCGCTAGCGGTAGGACAGCGAGAGAATGTGCTATTAATAAACGGTAAGAAAAAAGAAATAGCTTATGGTTCTTATAGTGCTCCACAAGTTTTTGAAGCTGCAAAAAAGCAATACATCACACTTACTAATACAGAGTCTAGTGAGGTGTATCTATATGATAGCAAAGGAAATCTACTTCCTAACTTCCCTATTTATGGTACATCAAAAGCCTCTGTAGGTTTACTAGAAAAAAACAAGTCATTAGGTTTTGTCACACAGGGTGGTGACAAGTCTATCCTTATTTATAAAATAAACTAGTAAGATGGATTTTAAGTAATTGAGAGATATGGATATTACTCTACAACTTCTGGAGTAACAAACTCCGCTTCAAAAAGGGCTGTAAAATGTTTTTTAAGCTTAGCCTTCACCTCCTCTTGATCTACTGTGGCTTTACCTAGCTCTACATTAAGTGAGGTAACGGCCTTATCTTTTATACCGCAAGGTATCATAAGGTCAAAGTAACCTAGATCTGCATTTACATTAAGGGCAAAGCCGTGCATTGTAACCCAGCGGCTCGCTCTCACCCCCATAGCACATATCTTTCTTGCAAACGGAGTCCCTACGTCAAACCACACTCCCGTCTCTCCTGGAGAACGCTCTGCTTTGAGTCCGTATTCGGCTAGGGTGAGTATAACCATTTCTTCAAGAAGACGTAAATATTTATGTATATCTCTAAAGAAGTTATCAAGATCTAATATAGGGTATCCCACTATCTGACCCGGCCCGTGGTAGGTAATATCACCACCTCTATTTATTTTATAAAATGTAGCATTCTTTTCGGCTAGCTCTTTTTCGCTCACAAGCAGGTTAGACATATCACCACTCTTACCTAACGTAAAAACGTGTGGATGCTCTACAAAGAGAAAATGATTAGGAGTTATTAATCCTGCATCTTCTCTTCTGTTTGCGATTTTCATCGCAACCGTTTTCTTAAAAAGCTCATCTTGATAGTCCCAAGTTTCCTTGTAATCGCGATGTCCTAAATCCTGAAAAATGATATTTTTATTCACGCCGCAAAGGTAAGAATTACTTCACATTAAAAAACCTCCTACCAGATGGCAGAAGGTTATAAAATATCGTTAAAAACAACTCTTACTGCTCTTCAAGAACCACCTCAAAATTTTCTAACACCTTGCTCTTATTATTGAGCAAGCTGTGATAGTCTATTTCAAAAGTAACCGTCTTACCATCTGCTCCTATACTCGCTCCATCTGGCGTTACAGAAATGACCTTTCTAGGAAACACATACTCAAGTGTCATTGTAGACTTACTAAGCTCCTTATCCATCTGGGCAAGCATACCAGACATCATATCATTTTCACCTCCTACTTCACTGCTTGTGGTCTGCTCTATACTTTCTTGCGTTTTTTGTGACAAGGCAACCTCTTCTCCTAGATGTTCTGCAAGTGCTTTTGGGTCTGTTCTTCTAAAGGTATTATCTGTAAATGTATATATCACCTTATCTGTACTAAGCATACTACTTGCAGGGCTGCTAGTAGCTTTCTCGCTTCCTGGTGTTGTTTTCTTTGCTGTATCAAAAACCTTCTCTATATCATAAGCGATGCGCTCTATCTCATTAAACTGCTTGAAGTCCTTTATGATGGTAAGTACCATAACACCATTATCCTCATCTATATTCATTTGCATAGAGAAGTCTCTTAGCGCTTTTATATCCTCTTGTTTAGCCGCTGGTAAGGTTGCAATACTATCTTTATAGGCTTCTAGAAATTCATTAAAGACTACAAGTGTGTCCATCTTTTCCTTTTTCTTATGTACAGAAGCTGGTCTTCCTTGGGCTCCCAGCGCCATAAGTTGAGACAAGTCTACTACAGACTCATATCGACCACCCATATCTTCATTAAAGACGATACGCTCTTGCATACTACAACTCACTAGCAATACAAGTAGCACTACTAGTGACAGGTAATTTTTTTTATTCATTTTTAATTTTTGGGATTGTTTAAAATAACGAGTGCTGCAATCACGCCCGGCACCCAGCCACAGAGCCAAAGTAAAAAAACTATTAATACAGACCCACATCCTTTACCTATAACAGAAAGGGGCGGAAAAAAGATGGCTAGTAAGACACGCCAGATACTCATATAATTGGATTTTGATAGGTTACCACAAAGGTAACGCTTGATTGATGTACTTAATATGTCTACATATTATGAGAATTGTTACAAGCATTTCGTTTCTGACCCCGCTATGACTATCTTTGCAAGCTTAAAAATTACCGTATGCAACTGTCAGAACAAGAACAAGTACGCCGCCAGAAATTATCTCGCTTGCGCGAAATAGGAATCAACCCCTATCCCGCAGCACAATATCACGTGACTCACGCTTCCGCGAAAGCGAAAAATGACTACTCAGAAGGTGAAAAAGTAGTAATGGCTGGAAGGCTAATGTCAAGACGTATACAAGGAAATGCCTCTTTTGCCGAAATACAAGACGGTGAAGGTCGCATACAAGTATACTTTAACCGTGATGAAATCTGTACAGGAGAAGATAAATCTAAGTATAACGAGGTTTATAAAAAGCTTCTTGACATAGGAGACTTTATAGGTATAGAAGGTGAAATGTTTACCACTAAGGTAGGAGAGATCACTGTGCTAGTAAAAGACTTTACTCTATTAAGTAAAGCACTCAAGCCATTACCACAACCACGTACAGATGATGAAGGTAAAGTACACGATGCATTTACAGACCCAGAGATGCGTTACAGACAGCGTTATGTAGACCTTACTGTAAACCCGCACGTAAAAGAGGTTTTTGTAAAACGTACAAAGCTCTTTAACGCAATGCGTAATTTCTTTAACGACGCAGGATACTTTGAGGTTGAGACACCAGTATTGCAACCTATCGCAGGGGGTGCAGCTGCAAGACCATTTATAACGCACCATAACTCACTAGATATGCCATTGTATATGCGTATTGCAAATGAGTTATACTTAAAGCGTCTTATTGTAGGTGGTTTTGAAGGAGTATATGAGTTCTCAAAAAACTTCAGAAATGAAGGAATGGACCGTACGCACAATCCAGAATTTACCGCAATGGAAATTTATGTAGCCTATAAGGACTACAACTGGATGATGGACTTCTGTGAGCAATTACTAGAGACTTGTGCCATTGCAGTAAATGGTACAACAGAGGCTACCTTTGGAGAGCACAAGGTAGACTTTAAAGCTCCATATGCCCGCGTAACTATGGCAGATAGTATCAAGCACTTCACAGGTTTTGACATTAACGGTAAGACCGAAGATGAGATACGCGCCGCTGCAGAGGGTATGGGTATCGAGATAGATGATACAATGGGTAAAGGAAAACTCATAGATGAGATTTTTGGAGAGAAGTGCGAGGGTAACTACATACAGCCTACCTTTATTACAGATTACCCTAAAGAGATGAGCCCGCTTTGTAAAGAGCACCGCGATAACCCAGAGCTTACGGAGCGTTTTGAACTTATGGTATGTGGTAAAGAAATTGCAAATGCATACTCAGAGCTTAACGACCCTATAGATCAAAGAGAGCGTTTTGAAGCACAGCTAGAACTTGCAAAGAGAGGTGATGACGAGGCAACAGCCTCTATAGATTATGACTTCTTAAGATCATTAGAGTACGGAATGCCTCCTACATCTGGTATGGGAATAGGGATGGATCGTTTAATAATGTTCTTAACAAATAACCAGTCTATACAAGAAGTACTTTTCTTCCCACAGATGAAACCAGAGAAGAAAGCACTTGATCTTAATGAAAATGAAAAAGCCATTTATGAGCTACTCAAAAAGGAAAGTCCGCAGGAGCTTAGTGTCTTAAAGACAGCTGCCGGATTAAGTAACAAGGCTTGGGATAAAGGAATAAAAGGGCTTACAAAAATGGGCGCCGCAAAAGTTTCAAAAACAGATGATGGTCTATTTGTAACCATCGCAGACTAAGGCAACCGCCTTTCTTACTATATAAAACCTCTGTCTATCGGCAGGGGTTTTCTTATTTTTAGTGATGTGCTCAATGTTATAGTTGATAACTACATCTTCATTATATGAGTTTATGGGGGTTTTATTACGCTTTCGCGAAAGCGCACTTACACCTAGCAGCATTATACTTCCCTAAGTGAAAAGGACAGTTTACAGTCATATAACTGGCATTTGCGCATTTATAATTTTAAGAAAAAGTTTCTCCCCATAGTTTTGATATAAACAAAAACACATTTATTATGAAAACAAAACACATCACAACAAAGAAGAAGGTAACAAGCGCCATTGCGACTATCTGTATGATAATAGCCTTCGTGTTTACATCTAAAACGGCACAAGCACAAGCTGTAGAGCGCACGGTATCTGGCGTAGTAAAAACGCATAATAGCGTTGTACCGGGAGCGGCAATCGTTCTCAAAGGAACAAACATAGGTGTTATGGCAGATGACGATGGCGCTTTTACCTTTCCGCAACCGCTTAAGGATAATGATGTTCTTATCGTAAGCTCAATGGCTTTTAAAGATATGGAGGTAAAAATTGAACGTGGCACTACGTACATCGAACCATTTTTAGAAGGTACAGCCATTGTTATAGTCGGAGCTTTGAGAACAGCACCTGCCCAAAAGAAAGCTATACCTAAATCTATGTAACTATATGTACAAGCTTACGCTCTTTATATTCTTCATCTTCACAACAGTGACAAGTGCACAGCGCTCAGACTTTGTGCACATTGACTTCACAACTGCCGATTATAAGGCATCACTTCTTGAAGGTGAAGAATTATACAACCTCCCACTATTAAGCCACAAACTCACCTCAACGCTTACTACAGATGTTGAAAAATTTAGAGCAATCTATTACTGGGTTACTCATAATATAAAAGGCAATGATGCACTTACACGCAAGAGCAAGAAGATGTATCTGGATAAAAGTTACTCAGATGCCAAGCGTGCTGCATTTAAGCAAGAAGTTCTTACAACATTAGTTAATGATAAGGAAACCCTCTGTACGGGATATGCTTATCTAGTTAAAAAGCTTGCGCTCTTATCTGGAATTACTTGTGAGGTCATAAATGGATATGACCCTACGAGTACTTTTAAATCAAATGGGAAACTTATTGCAAATCACGCGTGGAATAGCGTACGACTTGACGGGAAATGGTATGTATGCGATGCTACCTGGTCTAGCGGATATACTGATGTTAAAAGCCAACTTTTTATATATGACTTTGACCCTAGCTACTTTTTAATGGAACCAGAGGAGTTTTTAAAAAAGCATCACGCTACTAATGAACAATGGAACGACTTACTTGTAATGCAATAATGACATTACATTTTACCACTGGTTTGTTTATCTAGCCATTGCAGGTAATAAATTACGTTTGTTAGCACATCACCATCTATATCACCATCTTGTGTATTATTTATTGCTATGCTAGCATTAAAACTGGGGATATAAACAAACAGCGTTCCCCAAAAACCAGAATGCAAATAGGTCTCTATATCTAGTTTTTTACTGTAATAGCTATCAAAACCTAGGCGCTGCTTAGGGACATTTCCTTCCTTATATCTACCATCTAGTAATAGCATTGTGTCTAAGGTATTTTTATTTTCAAAAACACGATTATTGAAAACGGCTTGAAGAAATACACTTAAATCTCTTGTAGTAGAAACCAGACCACCACCTCCATATAAATCTACAGAGTTATGCCACTTTGTAGCATCAAGGCTACCTACATAACGATGCACTTCTTGTGGTAACTCTTGCGCAGGTTCTTCTAGACTTTGTAAATAGGTAGACGTCATACCTAGCTCATCAAACTTAAGTAATGACCTAAGTGCAGCCGCAAGATTGAGATTAGTTGAGCGCTCTATAATTTCGCCAAGTAAAATATAACCTGTATCGCTATAATTATTTTCTTCACCAGGAGCAGCATAAGGACTCCCATTATCTATTGCAAATTGTATTTGCTCTGTACGGCTCCATATTTTGTTTGGAGTTTTTGAGGCGGCTTCTATATACTCTGGCCCTCCCTCTGCATAATCATATAAACCACTTGTATGACCTAGACAGTGGCGTATAGTTATTTGATCTGGATCATAACCGCCCTTTTTAAGTAATGCGATATGCTCCTGAGAGATATATTTTGAGATAGCATCTTCTAGCGACACTTCGCCTTGCTCATACAGACGTAATACAGCCACGGCTACAAATACCTTAGTCACACTCGCTATTCTAAAAGGCTGGTTTGCCTTTAACAACGCATCCTTATCTATACTATCATACCCAGCCGCTCCAGAAAAATCTATTTTGGCAAAAGGGGCAATTACAGATAATGAGACACCGGTTACATCTTGCTTTATATCTGTAAAAGTGTCATCTAGAAAAAATTGCAGCTGCTTATCAGTATCTCGAGTATAGTTTACCTCTTGTGTACTGTTACAGCTTAGAGTTATAATACAAAGTGCAACTAGGTATGGGATATATTTCATTTGTGTTATTTTTCACAAAGATTACGCTTTCGCGAAAGCGGTCATTGTAAATTTTCGTCATAAATATTTAGGACGCACTTCTATAAAAGATGGTGTTTTTAAGAGTTGCGACGGTGTATGATTAGTATATCTTTTTATCTCTTTAATAAAATGACTCTGATCGTAATACCCATACTTTACTACATAATGCTGCCAGTCGCTATTGCGAGTGACATACAACTCTCGTATGGCTTTTTTATATCGCTGGAGTGATTGAAACTTTTTTGGAGTGAGACCTGTATCTCTCTTGAAGTGACGCTCTAGTGTAGAATAAGAGTAATTTGTGGCCTTAATAATAGTTTGTATATCACAACCAGCACTCACTTCTTGCGCCATTGCTACTACAAAACCTTCTCGCTCCTTTTTATACCTCTCTGCAAACCATTGATCTAATTCGCTTGCAATTTCTGAAGGTGATAATGTAAGTAGATGAATCTTAAGTAGCTCGACATCCATCCCAAAAACATCATCTGCAAAGGCGACGCTGTCTTTCATAATGGCTTCTGTCTTAAGATCTAAAAATGGTTTGAGCGAAGACAGGCCCCTGCTTTTAAATTTAATGATGATACAGCTTTTGAGATGCGAGAGATCTACAACCACTTCTTTATGAATAAAGCTATACAGCTTACTTCTATTAGATGTATAGGTTTTACCCATATAGCTCATTGTATAATAACCATCTAGCACAATAATCATATCTGGAGTAATGCCAGGGTATGCATACATTGTGGGGCTTCCCATAGACAAGAGCGCAGCATCTTTTACAATCCAGTAATGGTCTATGTGCTTTTTTACCTCTGGTATATGTGGCTCAAAAATCATAAGACCAAGCTACTCATTAAAAAATAGAAACCTACTCTTAAAAAACTGTTTTTGAAAAGTTTACTATTTTTTTTCGACTCAATGGTTAATTACAAAATTGATTTACTATGAAGAGTCCAGCTACTAAGAGCCTTATAATTTTTGACGGAGAGTGTAACCTTTGCAATGGCGTTGTGGGATGGTTATTAAAATTTGCTCCAGCAGACCTCTTTGAATTTATAGCTTATCAATCTCCCAGAGGTCAACATATTTTGAGAGATAACAACAGACCTACAGATACCCTAGATACGGTAATACTTATAGAAGATGGCGCACTTCACACTCACTCTGATGGATTTTTAAAAATTGTTGCTCAAATACCAAAATGGCAACGTGTTGCGGCCTTACTCGCTTTTATACCTAGAATGCTTAGAGACTTTGTATACCGTACAGCTTCTCGCAATAGGGTACGATGGTTTGGCACATCTTCCTCTTGTACTATTAATTTTAAATAATAAACCCAACACTCCCTAGGGAGCATCGGGTTATCAAACAACAAAATGCGGTGCCCTAGAGCACCGCATTTTGTTACTTATCTTCTTGATTATCTATAAATTTTACATCTCTTGTGTTTTTTTGAACTGCAATAGCAGCAAAGAGACTTAGTGTAAATGACATCCCGTAAAAACCTTTTTCACTTAACTCTAGATCTGCGTTCCATAAACCTACTACTAGTAATAAGATTGAAATAATGGTCACAAACCAACTTATGCCATAATAAATGTCTGTAACTGGCACTCCCTCTAGTCTATCGCGAACACTTTTTTGCACAGAGACTACTGCAAACAGACCAAAGAGTAAAATTGTAAAATAATATCCTTTTTCATTGAGATACATATCTGCGTTCCATAAACCTACACAGAACGATATCATCCCAACAAATAAGGCACTCCACGATGCACTTATAAAGGCACTGGTAGGCTTATTTGAAAATGTAGGTTTTTCTTTTACTTTCTTTTCTGTTGCTGGTGTTTCAAATTGATTTTCCATAATGTTTTGTTGTTGTTTAACGAGGTCAAAGATGCAACCCAACCTTACTTTAAAAAATCAAAAATTTCATTATTACTTACGATATATAATATACTAATATTACATTTATACAATTTAAATAGGTCTTTACACACATTTAACTTACGATATAAAATGTCATTATTTTCTATTATTACTAGTTTTTCTAAAGAAGAAAGTGATTTTTTTATACAATACATACGCTCCAGAAATAAAAGAAAGGACACAAAAAATATAGAACTCTATATGCTCTTGCGTAAAGGAGTTCCTGTAAATGATATCATCACTACATTATATGGCTCGTCAAATAGAAATGCCTATCACGCATTATCAAAACGACTGCAAGACTCACTCATAGATTTTATTGCTACACGCAGTTTTGAGACAGAAACCTCAGAAGATATGACCATCTTTAAGTGGATACTTACTGCACGCATACTATATGAGCAAGACCAGATTACCCCTGCCCATAAATTACTCAAAAAGGCTATTAAGAAAGCCAAACAACTAGACCTCTACACAGCTCTAGTTGAGGCATATCATACACAGATACAATACAACCATCACCACCCCGAGCAATCTCTAGCAGAACTCATTGCAGAGGCACAGCATAATCACACTCTTTTCTTAGAGCAAGAAAGGCTCAATATGGCATATGCTCACATTAAGAGAACCGTCCAGTTTAACACAGCCCTATTACAACAAGGCGTACAAGAAACTATAGAACAAATTCTAGCAGATTTTAAAATAGACATACAAAAAGATCTCACCTATAAATCCCTCTATCAACTCCTTGAGATTATTAATACAGCAGCACATCTAGATCATAACTTTAGCAAAGCATTACCGTTTATAACAAAGGTTTATAAACTAATAGAACAGAAGGATCACGTTGCTGCAAAGCATCGTTTTTACCATATACAGGTTCTCTATTTTATGGCAAATGCACATTTTAGAGTACGTGATTTTACACAGGCTCAGTCATATCTCAAGCTTATGGACGAGCAAATAGGTGCAGATAGAAGAAAATGGGAATCCCGCTTTCGCGAAAGCTATCTACTCATACACAGTTTTGTTATGAATTATAGTGGCAACTATACAACCGCCATCACCTCTTTAGAAGAATACATAAAAAACACTAAAGTAAAATCACACCCAGACACCAGACTAGCCCTTGTTGTTTTTCTCACCCAGCAAGGTTTATATAAAGAAGCCTTAGGCCAGCTTAATAAATTAAAACACTCAGACCAATGGTATGAGACGCAATTAGGCAAAGACTGGTTAATAAAAAGAGATCTTCTCACCCTTATTATTTATTATGAACTAGAGTATGTAGACCTGGCGCACGCTACTTTGAGAAGTTTTAAGCGCAAGCATAAATCTATTATTCGCTCTGAGGCGAGGTTACATTCTTTTATTGCAGTTTATACAGCGATGCATAATAACCCCTTTGTGATAGATGAAGACCGCTTTCGCGAAAGCGTAAAAAATAACTTTACCACCTCCACCCTCAAAGAAGAAGACATTTTTATGGTGAGTTTTTTTGCCTGGATAAAATCTAAGCTTGACAATACACCACTTTATGACACTACCCTTCACTTGTTATGATTTTCTTAACAAGATAGGCGGGTTCTGGGCAGTACCTTTTACCCTTGTAAAACATCCAATTGAATGAATAAAAAATTATCCTACGTAATTGCTACACTACTAGCTATTACAATTGCAAGTTGTGGCGCATCACAATCTAAAGTTGCCAGTAAGGCAAGTGCCTCAAAATCTGCAAAAAAAGACAAGAAAGATGCCATAAAACCTTATGGTAAAGTAATCACAAAAGAAGCAAAAACAGACGAAGGTCTCTTTACCGTACATAAACTAGACGGCAAGTACTTTTATGAGATTCCAGACACATTGATGGGTCGCGAGATGCTTATGGTTACTCGTATCGCAAAGACTGCCACAGGACTTGGCTTTGGGGGAGGAAAACAAAACACCTCTGTACTACGCTGGGAAGTAAAAGATAAAAAGGTATTATTACGTGTGGTATCACATCAAATTTATGCCGCAGACTCACTTCCTATTTCTGAGGCTGTAAAGAACAGTAATTTTGAGCCAGTACTGTATGCTTTTGATGTAAAGGCATATAAAAAAGACTCTGTATCTGGCAATAAGAATATTGTGATAGACGCGAGCCCTTTATTTGAAACAGATGTTAAGCCATTAGGCTTACCACAGAGACGTCGCAAAAGTCTTAAAGTAACAAAGCTTGATGCAAAGCGCTCTTACATAGATACCATAAGAAGTTACCCGCAAAACATAGAAGTGCGCAGTGTAAAAACATATAGCGGTAGCGCATTACCGTCTAATAATGCTACGGGTACACTCTCACTTATGATGAGTAACTCAATGATTTTATTACCAGAAGTACCTATGCAACGCCGTATGTTTGATGAGCGTGTAGGATGGTTTGGCCGCGGGCAAACAGATTACGGTCTAGATTTACAAAAAAGTAAAACCATACGTTACCTAGACAGATGGAGATTAGAAGTAAAAGATGAAGACATTGAAGCCTTTAAAAGAGGGGAGCTTGTAGAGCCTAAAAAGCAAATCGTTTACTACATAGACAGAGCAACACCAAAAAAATGGGTGCCTTATATCAAACAAGGTATAGAAGACTGGCAAGTAGCTTTTGAAGCTGCTGGTTTTAAAAATGCCATAATCGCGGCAGATCCTCCTTCTGTAGAAGAAGATCCAGACTGGAGCCCAGAAGATGTACGTTATAGTGTAGTGCGCTACCTTGCGTCTCCTATTCCTAATGCAAATGGACCTCACGTGAGTGACCCTCGATCTGGAGAAATTTTAGAAAGTGACATCAACTGGTACCATAATGTTATGACCTTATTACATAACTGGTACTTTGTACAAACAGCAGCGATTAATCCTGAAGCAAGATCTAACGAGTTTAAAGATGAGATTATGGGACGATTAATTCGTTTTGTGAGTTCTCACGAGGTAGGTCACACACTAGGTCTTCCTCACAATATGGGAAGTAGTGTCGCATATGCTGTAGACGATTTACGCGATCCTGAGTTTACAAAAAAGTATGGAACAGCACCGTCTATTATGGATTATGCTCGTTTTAACTATATCGCACAACCAGGTGATGGTGATGTAGCCTTGATGCCTAACATAGGTATTTATGACAAGTATGCTATCAAGTGGGGATACCGCCCTATACTAGAGGCAAAAAGTGCCGAAGATGAAAAGAAAACCCTTGACAGCTGGATACTTGAGCACGCTGGAGACCCTATGTACCGTTTTGGGAGACAGCAGTTTGGAGTCATAGACCCTAGCTCTCAAACAGAAGACCTAGGTGACGATGCTATGAAAGCTAGTGCTTATGGTATTGCAAACCTTAAACGCATTGTACCTAACCTTATCACTTGGACTGCCGAAGAGGGCCAAAACTATGATGAGCTAGATAAAATGTATGGTCAAGTACTCTCTCAGTATAACCGCTATATGGGTCACGTTGCCGCAAATGTAGGTGGTGTGTATGAGATGTATAAAACCTATGATCAAGATGGAGCAGTATATACACACGTACCTAAAGAGAAACAAAAAGAAGCACTTACCTTCTTACAAGAAAACCTTTTTGAGACACCAGAGTGGTTACTAGACACAAACATTTTTGACAAAATAGAAAATGCAGGTAGTGTAGAACGTATAAGACGTTTCCAGACTAGAACGCTTAACAACCTTCTAGATTTTGGAAGAATGGGACGTATGCTAGAAAATGAAACTCTTAATGGCAATAATGCATATACGTTTATGGATATGATGGAAGATACTCGCGATGGTCTCTTTAGTGAGTTAAAGTCAAGAAGTACTATAGACATCTACCGTCGTAACCTACAGCGTGCTTACGTAGAGCGTCTAGCCTATTTAATGACTAGAGAGCAAGGTCCATCTAGCCGTTTTAGCTCTAGAACTTCTATAGATGTGAGCCAGAGTGACATTAGAGCCGTAGTACGTGCAGAGCTTAAAGATTTAAAACGTGATTTACAAAACAGCAGACTGCGCGACCGTATGAGTCGCATACACACAGAAGATCTTGTAGAGCGCATCAATTTAATACTTGACCCAAAATAAGGGATAATATACCCCTAAGATTTCCCCTTCCCATATAAGCCGGCTGTCGTTGACAGTCGGCTTTTTTTATGTGATAAATTCTCATTACAAACCTACACTTCAACTCATAAATTACTGAGGATATATACGCTTTCGCGAAAGCGTAACAAATCACAAATAAATCCTAAAAACAGAAATCCATTAAACTTTGTCCTTTTTACACAGTCATATAGGTGTTAGATAATTAAAAAAAACAAAGAATATGAAAAAGTTAATAATGGCATTTTTAGTACTAGCTACTATATCGGTGTCTGCACAAAGAGGACCAAGAGGCGGAGAAGACAGAAAAGGAAAAGACCTTACTGTAGAACAAATGGCTACGCTTAAAACGAAGAAAATGACCCTAGCACTTGCTCTAGACGATAACCAGTCTAAAAAAGTGTACAATGTACTGCTTGCACAAGCAAAAGACCGCAAGCAAGCAATGGAAGCTCGCAAAGCTCAAACAGAAAAACCTGAGCTTACAAAAGAGCAAAAATTTGCTAAGACAAATGAACGTCTAGATAAACAAATAGCGATGCAACAAGAGATGCAAAGTATCTTATCTGAAGACCAATTTAAGCAGTTTAAGAAGATGAGCGCAAAGCGCAAAGGTGAAGGAAAACGTGGTGGCAAACGTGGTAGAGGCCAGCACGGTAAATAATGTTTTTATTGATTGATTAATTTGGTTTGAGAACGGCATCCTTTAGTTAGGATGCCGTTTTCTTTTTTTGTGTAGACTTATAAGGTTTTACTCACCTTTGCTACAGCAGCAATTGTATCATCCAGATCTTGATATGATAATGCATCATTTAAGAACCAGCTCTCATATGCACTAGGCGCTATATATATTCCTTCCTCTAGTAAACCGTGGAAGAATTTTTTAAAAGTTTCATTATCACCTGCAGCTGCAGATGTAAAATCTGTCACAGCTCCCTCTGCAAAGTGCACAGAGATCATAGAGCCCAGTCGGTTAATTGTAAAGGTTACTCCGTTTTCTGTAAGTGCCTTCTCTATACCTTTATGTAGGTACGCAGTTTTTTGCTCAAGGCTGTTAAATACCTCTGGATCGTCATTAAGCTCTGTAAGCATTGCAAGACCGGCCGCCATTGCTAGTGGGTTACCACTAAGTGTACCGGCTTGATATACCGGTCCTTCTGGTGCAAGGTGACTCATTATCTCTGCTCTAGCAGCAAATGCTCCTACCGGCAAG
The DNA here is from genome assembly GCA_020628615.1 of Dokdonia sp. Classification (GTDB taxonomy): domain Bacteria; phylum Bacteroidota; class Bacteroidia; order Flavobacteriales; family Flavobacteriaceae; genus Dokdonia. Next base: position 7,937 of record JAHDEV010000024.1, on the reverse strand, counting down.
CCTCCACCTATAACTTTTCCAAAGGTTACAATATCTGCGCGTACATTCATAAGCTCTTGCACGCCTCCCTTTGCAAGACGAAAACCTGTCATCACCTCATCAAAAATAAGGAGAGCTCCGTTTGCATCACATAGCTCACGAAGTCCTTGTAAGAAACCATCGGCTGGGAGTATACAACCCATATTACCTGCAACAGGCTCTATGATAATGGCTGCTATCTCTTCAGGGTTTGCTGCAAAAAGCGCTTTTACTTGATCAAGATTATTATAGTCTGCTAGTAAAGTATCTTTTGCCGTACCGGTAGTTACTCCCGGACTATTAGGAGACCCAAAAGTCACGGCACCACTACCTGCTTGTATTAAAAACGAGTCAGAGTGACCGTGATAGCAACCCGCAAATTTTATGATTTTTTCTCTTCCAGAAAAACCTCTCGCTAGACGTACAGCACTCATACAAGCCTCTGTACCACTATTTACAAAACGTATTTTATCTATACCTGGCACCATTGAGATAGCAAGCTCTGCTATTTTTGTCTCTATCTCTGTAGGCATTCCAAAAGAGGTTCCTTTTTGAGCTTTTTGTACTACGGCATCTACCACAGGCTTATGTGCGTGACCTAGTATCATAGGTCCCCAAGATGCGATATAGTCTATAAGTTTGCGACCATCTTCGTCATATAAATAAGCTCCTTTTGCTTCTTTTACAAAAACAGGGTCACCACCTACAGATTTAAAAGCTCTTACTGGGCTGTTTACTCCACCTGGTATTACTTTTTGAGCCGCTACAAATAACTCACTACTTCTTTTATAAATCATATGCTGTATGTTTCACTCCGCTAGAGTGTTTCTTTATTCTATATTTCTGGTAATCATCTAGTAACCTCTATCAAAAGGCTTGATGTATATTACCTGTCCCTCAAAGATGTTATCGCCATCGATACCATTCCATTTCTTAAGGTCATCTACGGTAACCTTATACTTCTTTGCTAGTCGAAAAAGTGTTTCTCCCTTTCTTACCGTATGCTGGTTGTTATTATCTGTAACCTTATCATAATCTTCTACAGCTTTACCTAGCACTTCACCATCATAGGTATAAAGTTTATAACGTTCTATGAGACTTATTAATTTTTGAGGATACTTTTTATCTGTAGCATATCCTGCTCTACGTAGTCCTTTTGCCCACCCTTCATAATCGTCTTTTGGGAGTTTAAAGAGATCTGTGTATCGCTTGCGTCCAGTTAAGAATAAAGAGTGATCTCTATATGAGAATTTTGGTAAGCTATATTTTCTAAAACACTCACCTTGCGCATCGTCATCGTGATATACTTTTTGACCTTTCCAGTCGTGACATTTTATACCAAAATGATTATTTGCCTTTTGCACAAGTTCTCCTTTTCCTGCTCCAGACTCAAGTATTCCTTGTGCCAGCGTGATAGAGGCTGGTATGCCGTAAAGCTCCATCTCTTCTTTTGCTATGGCAGCATATTGCTCTATATAACCATCTACTCCTCCTTTTGGTACAGGATTTACTCCATTATCAAGATTATCATCTGGTGTTGCAGCTTCCTCTACGTCAAGTTCAGAATTTGTTCTTACAACAGTACGTGTCTTTTTTACACGTTTTGTACTACGTGTTGCTTTTTTTGAACCCCCACAACCTACTGAGAGCAATCCTATTACTAGAACGACTAATATTCTTTTTAACATAAATCTATTGTATGAGTGGGAGTCCCTTTTTTGCAAGTCGAGTATTCATACCCGAGATGCCCTGTAAACCTCCCGTATGAATGGCTAAAATACGAGAATTCTCTGGGAAATACCCACGATTCATCAAGTCTGAAAGCCCAAAAAGCATCTTACCCGTATACACAGGATCAAGCGGAATGCTGTATGCATCCTTAAAGTCATTTATAAAAGTGATTAACTCTCTATTTACTTTTGCATATCCTCCACAATGATAGTCGGCTATGATTTCCCATTGCTCACTATCCACATATTGTGCTACCTCATCACGTACCCAATCTCCTTTTAGCGCGGGAAAGCCTAGTACCTTTTGGTGTTTACCTGCACTATTTATGATGCCAGATATCGTACCTGCCGTTCCTATAGGGCAACTTATATAATCAAACTGACTATCCTCTGTAGTAAGAATTTCTTCACAACCTTTTATTGCAAGCGCATTTGTCCCTCCTTCGGGTATAATAAATGGGTTATTAAAAGTTTTTTTTACGCTTTCGCGAAAGCGTAATTCATCCTTCTCCTTATACTCAGCCCTAGTCACAAAATGAAATTCCATCCCACAAGAGTGAGCAAATGCAAGCGTTGGGTTTTGAGCTAATGTTTTTTTAAGATCACGGCCCAACTCCTCACCTCTTATAACACCTAAGGTTTTAAATCCTTCTAGTTTACCCGCCGCCGCGGTCGCAGCAATATGATTTGAGTATGCACCACCAAAGGTGAGCAATGTATCGTGACCAAGGGCTCTGGCTTGAAGTAAGTTATACTTAAGCTTTCTAAACTTATTACCAGAAACGGTAGGGTGCAACTCGTCCTCACGCTTTATGTACAGCGTATAGCCATTTTGCTCAAAGACAAATTGATTTTTTGAAGTAAGATTCACAAGTTTATAAATAGGCTATAAAGCTCCAGAACGGGCGTTCTTTAAGATAATTAATTTCACACTCGCGGGCATAAGCCTCTCGTTCAAAACTTATATTAAGATATGCCACATAATTATCTCGGTATTGTATAAGTCTAATGAGATACTCGACAGCATACCAGATAAAGAATGGAATTACAAGCATCTCGGCTTGTTGTCTTATGTGTATTTTTTCGTGATTGATAAATACTTCATCCTTTTTGAGATCTGGTGTGCGCATCACAATAAATGGCCAGAGTGTAACTCCCACAAAGCGCCTGCGCAACAAGTATTTATTTACAACAAAAAACATAGGTCAAAAGTACTTTAATATCTTTTTGAAAAAACAACGCCAGCCATATATTTATCTACCGCATTGTTAACAGGTTAAGCAGTATTCAAAATTTGTGCCGTATCCGTATCTTTGTGTATGTCTTACTTAAAAAAACATATCCCTATAGAAGATGGCGACTATTACTTAACGCCAGAAGGCTATAAATGTTTTACAGAACAATATCATCTCAAGAGAGGATACTGCTGTGAGAGTGGCTGCCGTCATTGCCCTTATGGCTATAGTAAAAAGACAAATACTCAAAATGGATAGACTGCTACTCTTATATCGTAAGTGTGTATATAGAAGCTACCATAGAGTAGATATACGTTATCCATAGTGTGTGAGTAAGAGTTTTTAAACTAGTACTTACTTAATATCACTACTTATGACATTTCAACAACAAATACTTGAAGGGATTCCTGCAGTACTTCCTGCACAAAAAGAATATGACCCAGCTATAAACCACGCCCCAAAAAGAAAAAAGATACTTTCTCCTATTGAAGAGAGACTCGCACTTAAAAACGCGCTGCGCTATTTTGAACCACAGCATCACGCTGCTCTATTACCCGAATTTAAAAATGAACTAGATACGTATGGCCGCATTTATATGTATCGCTTTGCGCCAGAATATAAGATATATGCGAGACCTATAGAAGAATATCCGGCTCAATCTAAGCAAGCGGCAGCTATTATGCTTATGATTCAGAACAATCTAGATCACGCTGTGGCACAGCACCCGCTAGAGCTTATCACTTATGGCGGTAATGGAGCAGTTTTTTCAAACTGGGCTCAGTATCGCCTCACGATGCAATACCTCGCTCAGATGACAGATGAGCAAACGCTGGTTATGTATTCTGGTCACCCTATGGGCTTGTTCCCATCTCACAAGGAAGCACCTAGAGTAGTCGTGACTAACGGGATGATGATACCTAACTACAGTACACCAGACGACTGGGAAAAATACAACGCTCTAGGCGTCACTCAGTACGGGCAGATGACGGCTGGCAGTTATATGTACATAGGTCCTCAAGGCATTGTACACGGCACCACAATTACCGTTCTCAACGCTTTTAGAAAAATAGGCAAATCACCCAAAGGAGGGATTTTTGTCACCTCTGGACTAGGCGGTATGTCTGGCGCACAACCTAAGGCTGGTAATATTGCAGGCTGTATCACTGTATGCGCAGAGGTAAACAAAAAAGCGGTACACACTAGGCACTCACAAGGATGGGTAGATGAAATAATTGATAACACAACAGCTCTCGTTACCCGTGTAGAGCAGGCACAACTTGATAAGGAGACGGTCTCCATCGCATATCAAGGTAATGTGGTAGAAGTATGGGAGGCCTTTAATGAGCACAATATAAAGATTGATATAGGTAGCGATCAGACCTCTTTACATAATCCTTGGGCGGGTGGTTACTACCCTATGGGATACACTGTTGAGGAGGCAAATGATATGATGGCAAATGATGTAGAGCGCTTTCGCGAAAGCGTAAAAAGCACCCTCTGTCGTCACGCCGCAGCAGTAAATGCGCATACCGCAAAGGGCACCTACTTTTTTGATTATGGAAATGCTTTCCTACTAGAATCCAGCCGTGCAGGAGCAGATGTACTTGCCGAAAATGGCATTGACTTTAAATATCCCAGCTATGTGCAAGACATAATGGGGCCTATGTGTTTTGATTACGGTTTTGGGCCCTTTAGGTGGGTTTGCGCTTCTGGAAAGGAAGAAGATCTTGCAAAAACAGATGCTATAGCCTGCGCTGTTCTGGAAGAACTAGCAATAAATGCTCCAGCAGAAATACAGCAGCAACTACAAGACAATATCACCTGGATAAAAGGTGCACAACAAAACAAACTCGTAGTAGGCTCACAAGCACGCATACTTTATGCAGACGCAGAAGGACGAGCAAAAATCGCACAAGCCTTTAACGATGCTATTGCTCGCAACGAGATAGGATTAGTTATCTTAGGACGTGATCATCACGATGTATCTGGTACAGACTCTCCGTACCGCGAGACGAGTAATATTTACGACGGTAGTCGCTTTACGGCAGATATGGCAATTCACAATGTAATAGGTGATAGCTTTAGAGGAGCTACCTGGGTGAGTATACACAATGGTGGAGGTGTAGGCTGGGGTGAGGTTGTAAATGGTGGTTTTGGTATGGTAATTGATGGTAGTAAAGAAGCCGAAAGACGCTTACAATCAATGCTTTTCTGGGATGTAAACAACGGAATTGCAAGAAGAAGCTGGGCTCGTAATGAAGGTGCTGTTTTTGCTATAAAAAGAGCAATGGAAATCGAACCAAATCTTAAGGTCACCATACCAAATATTGTAGAAGAAGATCTATTTAATAACATTTAAAAAAAACTACTATGAAAGCATTAAGACTTTTACCCTTACTAGGAGCCGTATTATTACTCGCTTCTTGTAGCACTGTGCGCGTAGCATCAGACTACGACAAGGAAACAAATTTTAGCGATTACAAAACATTTGCCTTCTACAAACCAGGTATAGATAAAGCAGAGATATCTGACCTTGACAAAAAACGAGTACTACGAGCCGTAGAGGCACAAATGCTCGCAAAAGGCTTTACAAAATCTAGTAACCCTGCGGTACTTGTAAGCATATTTACAAAAGCAAAAGAACGTGTGGATGTATATCAAAATAACTTTGGTTTCAACGGTGGTTGGGGCTGGGGAGGCGGCTTCTGGGGAGGCTGGGGTGGTCCTTGGGGATGGAATAACGGCTTTAATAGCAATACCGTCTCAAGAACTACACAAGGAACTTTATACATAGACCTCATAGATGCAAATAAGAAACAACTTATATGGCAAGGTCAAGGTACAGCACCACTCGTAACTGGAGATGTAGATAAGCGCGAGGAACGCATTAACCTCATCGTACAAGAAATTATGGAAGTATACCCACCACAAGTAGCGGGTAACTAATCCAAATTTTAATAGCATAAAAAAAGCACCCAAATGGGTGCTTTTTTTATTTACAACAGCCTTACTAATACTAGTAAGCCATTAACGCTTCTATCTTTTTCTTTACCTTCTCTGTGCTAGGTATCATTGTTTGTTCTAATACACTATTAAGTGGAATGGCAGGCATATTTTCAGATCCTATGAGCATTACTGGAGCATCTAGATATTGAAAACATTCTTCTTGTATACTTCCTTGCAGTCCTCTACTAAAGCCATTATTAGAAGGCTCTTCTGTTATAACAAGACATTTACCACATTTTTTTACAGACTTAAATACCGTCTCATAATCTAGTGGATGTAATGTTCTTAAATCTACCACCTCAACCCTGTCTTGTAGTCCCAGCTCTGCACTGGCATTCATAGCCCAGTGTACACCCATACCGTAGGTGATGATAGCAATTGTTTCTTCATCTTCTTGCTTCCAGATTTCTTGCAGCACATTTGCTTTCCCAAAAGGTAGCACATAATCTTCATCTGGCATTACAGAGGTAGCGCCTTGTGTTCCTTTTACCTTAGACCAGTATAGCCCCTTGTGCTCAAAAATCACAACTGGATTAGGATCATAATAAGCCGCTTTGAGAAGTCCTTTAAGGTCTGCTCCATTAGAAGGATATGCAATTTTGAGACCGCGTATGTTAGTCACCACACTCTCTACAGAAGATGAGTGATACGGCCCACCAGAACCGTAAGCACCTATAGGTACTCTCAAAATCATTGAGACTGGCCATTTACCATTACTCAAGTAGCACGATCGAGACACCTCTGTAAATAGTTGATTAAGACCTGGCCATATATAATCTGCAAATTGAACTTCTACGATAGGCTTGAGTCCTACGGCGCTCATCCCTACGGTAGACCCTACGATAAAAGCTTCTTGTATAGGTGTATTAAAAACGCGGTTATCACCAAATTTTTGAGCAAGCGTCGCCGCTTCTCTAAAAACGCCTCCCAGTCTACCTCCTACATCTTGACCATACATCAAGCACTCTGGATGCTTGCGCATAAGCTCTTCTACGGCAAACAGTGCACAGTCTACCATCACTACCTTTTCTCCATCTTTTGGAGCGCGCTCGCCACGCTCTTCGGTGATAGGTGTTGGGGCAAAATCGTGTGTAAATAAATCTGCTGGAACGGGATCTTCGGCTTGTTGTGCTTTGTCAAAATCTTTTTGGACTTCCGCTTTCGCGAAAGCGGTCATCTCCTCAATCTCTATTTTATCAAATCCATTATTGAGTAATAGCTCAATCATTTTTGGATACGGGTCGCGGCTTTGTGCCTCGTCTAGATCATCTCTGTACCACTCCATACGCACGCCAGAGGTGTGGTGATTAAGCAGGGGAACTTTTGCGTGTACTAAAAATGGTCTGCGCTCTGTCCTGATGGTCTCTATGACCTTCTCGAGCGTCGTATAACTTTCTTCAAAATCTGTCCCGTCTATAGTTACCGCCTCAAGACCGTGAAAACCTTGTGCATACTCAAATGCATTTTGAGCACGGGTCTCGGCAGCATTTGCAGAGATATCCCAGCCGTTATCTTGTACTAAATATAAGATAGGTAACTGCTTGAGCGCTGCCATCTGGAAGGCTTCGGCGATTTCACCCTCAGTGACAGATGCATCTCCTAGTGAGCAAACTACAAAAGGGGCTTCTGTGCTGGAACTTTCATTTTCTGTCTCATTGAGCGCAGTCGAAAGGTTTTCAGACAGTCCTTCTTTATAATAAAAACCCATTGCAACACCCGTTGCTGGTATGGCTTGCATACCTGTAGCACTACTCTGGTGCGGTATTTTAGGCTTATCATCATCTCGTAAACTTGGGTGTGAGTAATACGTACGCCCCGCCGAAAATGGATCATCCTTTTTTGCTAGCACTTGTAACATTAACTCATAAGGCTTCATCCCTATGGCAAGAAGCATACTATCATCTCTGTAGTAAGGAAAAGCATAATCTTGTGGTTGCAACTGCATCCC
>JAHDEV010000193.1 GCA_020628615.1 Dokdonia sp. | reverse complement strand
AAAAAGGAAGAATTTGAGGTAAGCCATATCCCTGGAGCGGTGTGGGTTTCTGAGAAGGTGAATGATAGTATGTACGCTTTCGCGAAAGCAAAAAAAGATCAACCCATCGTCGTTTATTGCTCTGTAGGGATACGCTCTGAAGATTTTGGCGAGCGACTAAAGAAGAAAGGATTTACAAACGTCAAAAATCTATACGGAAGCATATTTGCGTGGAAAGATGAAGGCTACGAAATTCAAAACAAGAACAAACAACCAACCGACTCTGTTCACGTATTTTCCAAAGTTTGGGGAAAGTATTTAAAAACAGGACATAAAGTTTACTAGATGAATAAATATATACCACTCATTTTTATAGGACTCACCATAGGAGGATTTGCTTTACTGGCTTATCATCTTACTAACGAGACATCCACTTGGAAAGACTATCTCTCTAGTAGTCTCATTATTATTGCAAATATTGGGATGTTTATAGCCATTAAAAAAAGTGACCAGTGGACAAAAAAAGATGATGAGTAATGACTAGAAAGAAAATCATTCTCATATTTATCATACTCCTTATCCTATTACTCGTACTTACTGTAAGCAAGCTAAATTTTGAGAACCTAAGTTGGTCTATTAATGCGAGTATATACCAGCAGCTCATCACGATGGCGCTTATGTTTTTGTACCTCGTATATAATTATAGAAAGCAATAATGAAAAAAAACATAGTACTCATATTCACCAGAAATCCAGAACTAGGCAAAGTAAAAAGCAGACTAGCCAAAGGTGTAGGTCAAGAAAATGCTCTTGAGATTTACAAGAAGCTCTTATCACACACCAAAGACGTAGTAAGCACTTTAAATTGTACTAAGCGCGTGGGCTACTCTGTGAAGGTGCGCGATAATGATATGTGGGATAATGCTATTTTTGAAAAATTCCAGCAAGAAGGTGAAGATCTAGGAGTGCGTATGTATAATGCATTTGAAAAGGCCTTTGCAGATGGGTATGACAATGTACTCATTGTAGGCAGTGACCTTTATGACTTGCGCGCTTCTCACATAAATGAGGCTTTTGACGCGCTGCATACTAATGATGCAGTAATAGGCCCAGCCCAAGATGGTGGTTATTATTTATTGGGGATGAACAAGCTTGTAAAAGACGTATTTTACAACAAAGAATGGGGTGGCGATACGGTCTTTGCAAGTACTATGAATGATCTAGCAACAGCAAAAGTTCATCAACTTGAAACCCTTAACGACATTGACTTTGCAGAGGACTTAAAACCATATGCTGAGTTTGCTCAGTATTTACAATAACAAGAAAATTTAATACGTTTAAAAAAACATATTATGGAAAAATACATCATAGAAACAGCAGAATATTTAAAAAGTAAAGGATTTGAGAAACCTGAAGTAGGTATCATTTTAGGTACTGGCCTTGGGCAACTTATTGATCGTGTTGAGATAGAACACACAGCGAGTTATAATCATATCCCTAACTTTCCAACGGCAACGGTAGAGTTCCACACAGGTAAATTAATTTACGGTACGCTAGAAGGTAAAAAGGTTATCATTATGCAAGGTCGTTTTCACGTGTATGAAGGCTACTCACTTACAGATGTAACCTACCCAGTACGTGTGATGCACGCTTTAGGTATCAAGCACCTATTAGTATCTAATGCTTCTGGAGCGATTAACCTTGATTTCAAAAAAGGAGAATTAATGCTCATAGATGATCACATTAATCTACAAGGAGGATCACCGCTAGCTTTTAAAGGAGTAGAAAAAATGGGAGAGCGCTTTGTAGATATGAGCGCACCTTATGATGCTGCTATGAACAATACGCTACGCACTATTGCAAAAGATAATGGCATAAACTTACACGAGGGAGTATATGCATCTGTAGTAGGTCCACAGCTAGAAACTCGCGCAGAGTATCGCTACTTAAGAATTATAGGAGCAGATGCTGTAGGGATGAGTACCGTACCAGAAATTATCGTAGCAAATCACTTAAAACTTCCAGTGGTGGCAGTATCTGTTCTTACAGATGAGTGTGACCCAGACAACCTCAAGCCAGTAGATATTCCAGAAATAATTGCAATGGCTGGTAAGGCAGAGCCAGAGATGATCACGCTCTTTACGGGATTGATTAAATCTTTGTAAAGTACGCTTTCGCGAAAGCGGAATCTAAACCAAAAGATATCATCATTACATACAAACTACTATCTATTTAAACAACAAGTTATGAGTTACCTTAATGCTACAAATGATCTTTATAAAGAAGCAGCACTTACACCAGATGTAGGACTGTGCTGTACTACAAATCCTATTTGGGAATTACCTGGATTAAAGATCCCAAAGATTATGCAAGAGATGAATTACGGTTGCGGAAGCACTGTAAATGCTCGTGATCTTACTAATGAGCCTAAGATGCTATATGTAGGTGTAGGTGGTGGTATGGAGCTATTACAGTTTGCATACTTTAATCGTAATAAAGGTGGCGTAGTAGGTGTAGATGTGGTGGATGAAATGCTAGAAGCGTCTCGCAAAAACTTTATAGAAGCAGAGAAGTTAAACCCTTGGTTTAAGAGCGAATTTGTAGATCTTCAAAAAGGAGATGCCCTTAACCTTAATGTGGCAGATAACTCAATAGACGTAGCTGCACAAAACTGCCTCTTTAACATCTTTAAAGCCGAAGATTTAAAACGCGCCATTGCAGAGATGTATCGCGTGCTTAAACCTCACGGCAAGCTTGTAATGAGCGACCCTACTTGTGAGCAGGAAATGAATGAAGAATTACGTAATGATGATCGTTTACGTGCGCTTTGTCTTTCTGGAAGTTTACCCATAGCCGAGTATGTAAAAGCACTTACAGATGCTGGTTTTGGAACTATTGAGATAAGAGCTCGTAAGCCATATAGAATACTTAATCCTGGAGCATACCCTACAGATGAGCTCATATACATTGAGTCTATTGAAGTAGCAGCAATCAAAGATCCTATGCCAGCAGACGGACCTTGTATTTTTACAGGTAAAGCTGCTATTTATTATGGAGAAGAAGACTTTTTTGATGATAAGCTAGGACACATCCTTCTTAAAAATCAGCCGCTGGCTATTTGTGATAAGACAGCAGGAGCACTTGCTGCTTTAGGTCGTGATGACATCTTTATAAG
>JAHDEV010000192.1 GCA_020628615.1 Dokdonia sp. | reverse complement strand
CTATTCGTGTACGATGAGAAAGGGAATATTTTTATGATAGTCCTTTTCTGTTTGTAGTGAGGGAGAGAAAAGTATATTTTCTGATAGGTTTATATTTTTTGCAAATAATATTACCATATCTACCTGCTGTACATCTATAAAAAACTGTAATGCCTCATCCATAGTTTTTTGAATCACAAAATGAAAACTATGCTGTATGCTATCTAGTGCTCCTTTAAGTATAGACTTATTAGCCTGTTGTGCCGTTGTAAGGGCATTTCCTTTTTTTGATAATTGAAGCACATTGAGGTGAGCTCTTGTACGATTTACAAACTCTGTTATACGATTTGTAGCCTCTGTACGGTGCTTAAAATTATAGTCTGTGAGCAAGACAACTTGCTGGGGAGTTATACAGTTAAAGTCTCTAGGCACGATAAGTACCGGACACTTTACTCTCGCTATAATATGGCGCACGTGGCTATCACTCAACTCTTCACAAAATATATTAGGATACCTTGTGCTCATTACAATAAGATCTATTTGATTTTCTGACACGGCAGATCGTACACCAGCTATAAACTCACCTTCCCATTTGAGAGGTAACATTGTTTGACCACTAGCTATCTTTTTTTCTAACTTTTTTACCCAAGATGAAAGTCTTACTAATGGTGTTTGAGTAATCACATCACCATCATCTATACAATGATCGTGCTCCTCAGAAAAAAACAAATAAAAATGTATTCCCGCATTTTTATATAGATTGATCGCGCACAAGGCAGCTTGCCAAGATTGCTCAGAAAAATCAACAGGAATAAGAATATGCTTCATCATAAATACATTGAGTGGGACAAATGTATTTTATGAAAAGTGGTTAAAGAATGATAAAAATCAGTTTTAGAATAAATTACTCTACACTCTGTAAACCATCTACATCAAGTAGCCTGATATTACGCCCCTCTATGGCTATGAGTCCGTCTTTTTTAAATCCAGACAACGTTCTTATTAAACTCTCTGTAGCAATACCTGCTACACTTGCGAGATCATTACGCGCTATTTTTATACCTTCTTGTGGCGTTTTATTAAGAATTTCTGCAAACTGTAAAATAGTTTGAGCCGTTTTTTTGCGCACAGAGCTATATGCCATTTGTAAAAGCTGGTCTTTAATATCTGCAAGATTATCTGTGAGGAGCTCCATAAGCTCTAATGAGACATTTTTACTTTTTTCTAGAATGGCTTTGAGCTCTTTTTTACTCACTCCTACTACTGTCACCTCTTCCATTGCTGTGGCAGACTCTTGATATGCAAGATTATCTAAAAATGAAGTAAAGCCTAAAAAATCATCTGCCTTAAAGAGAGCTGTAATAAGTTCTTTACCACTCTCATCCATTTTATGGGTTTTTACTATGCCCTTAAGTATGAGATAGACCATATTAGAATGTCCCCCTTCTTTATAGATTTCTTTTCCTTTCTTAAATGTAAACTCTTCACCCTCATCATCAAAAAAGTTTTTGAGCTCATTAAGGCTTCTTAGTGATTCATCATCTCCTATTTGAGATTGCTCTTGGCTTTTAGCATTAAGTATGGTAGCTTTTGCTATACGGCTCTCTATAGCGCTTATTAATTCTTCCTCCTCAAAAGGTTTGGTGAGATAATCATCTGCACCCATATCCATTCCTTTTCTTATCTCTTTGTGTTCAGTTTTGGCAGAGAGAAATATGAATGGAATGTGGCTTGTAGTCGTATCACTAGAGAGTGCCTCTAGCACGCCATAACCATCTACCTCTGGCATCATAATATCACAAACAATCACATCTGGTGGTGATGACTTTGCATACTCAATACCCACACGGCCATTTGGCGCAGCTGTTACCTCATAATTTGATAACTCAAGCAGTTCTGCTGTGTTTTCGCGTAAAGCGGCATCATCTTCTATAATAAGTACTCTTTTCATAAAATCAGTTTTGAGCGGTAGGTATGATAATGGTAAAGGTTGAGCCTTGATTTAAGATACTTTTAAAGGTAAGGCTACCTCCAAGGTTTTCTATATGGCTTTTTACAATATTGAGACCTATACCTGTACCCGCATTAAGTAACGCATTTTCTGCCCTAAAATAACGGTTGAATATAAACTTTTGTTCGTGCTCTGGTATTCCTATTCCTTGATCTCTTATTGTTATAAAAAGCTGCTTTTCGTCCTGTTGTATCTCTATGTAGACGTTTGTATTTTCTCCAGAATATTTTACAGCATTATGGACAAGATTTGTAAGAGCAAGTTCTAGTATTTTTTCATCAAACTCAATCACAATATCATCTGCCTCTTTTGGGTAATGTATTTGCTGTCCATCTTTAAGATGCATATTTGCATCATAAATCACCTCGCTTAGCACTTTACTTAAGTAAACTTCTGTAAACTTATAGTTAGTTTTACCTGTGTCTAATCGCTCTACAGACAAGAAATCATCAATTATAGTATTAAGATATTTAACCTTACTCTTTATAATATTGAGATGTTTTTCTCTCTTGTCTTGCTGGTCTTCTCTTGTATATTTTCCGGCTAGCGTGGCAGAGGTAAGTATACCGCTTATAGGTGTTTTAAACTCGTGAGACACTAGTGATAAAAACTTCGTTTTAAGCTCATTAAGCTCCTTCTCTTTTTGAAGTGCTTCTTTTGCATTATTCTCTGCTTCTACTCGCAGTTGCACCTCTTCTTTAAGCTTACTTACAGCATCTCTAAGAGATTCTGTTCTTAATGCAATTTTTTCTTCTAGAGTGCTATTTAGGTTTAAGATTTGCTCCTCTTGTGATTTACGTACTGTAATATCTGTAACGAGCGCCATCACATATTGCTTATCGTGCAGTACAAAGGGATTAAGCCCAGCCTCTACAGGGATTTGTGATCCATCTTTACGCAAGCCGTACAAGTCTCTCCCAGTACCCATCTCACGCTTGTCACTATGGTCCATAAATTTTTTAAAATGACCACCGTGAGATCCGTGATAACGCATAGGTATAAGAGTCTCTAGCTTGCTACCTTCTAGCTCATTTATCTCATAGCCAAAAATCGCTCTAGCAGACTCATTTGTAGCGACTATAATCTGAGAGGAGTCTACCACTACAATACCCTCTGAAGCGCCTTCAAATAGAATAAAAAATGCCTCTTCTATACTCTCTTCTAAAAATTTCATAAACTAAAAATACAACTATTA
>JAHDEV010000191.1 GCA_020628615.1 Dokdonia sp. | reverse complement strand
CCCAAGATCATCCCTTGGTTAATCATCTTTTGGAAAGGCTCATCTACAGATACGTGACCTCTATCTTTTAAGAATTTTACCCAAAAACGAGAGTATAATAAGTGACCGGTACCGTGCTCAGACCCTCCTATGTATAAATCTACATTACCCCAGTAGTCCATCGCTTCTTTTGAGGCAAAGACGGCATCGCGCTGTGCTTTTTCCATATATCTAAAGAAGTACCAGCTACTACCAGCCCAGCCAGGCATTGTGTTTAATTCTAATGGGTAAATTCCATTATCTTCGGAGTTCTCGACTGCGCTCGAACCTACAAGGTCGTTTGACACAACTTTGTTAGTCTTAGTATCCCACGCCCATACATCTGCACGGCCTAGTGGTGGTTCTCCATCTTCTGTAGGGAGGTATTTTTCTATTTCTGGAAGCTCCAGTGGTAAGTGTTCCACATCAATCATATGTGGCATCCCGTCTTTGTAATATACTGGGAAAGGTTCTCCCCAATAACGCTGGCGGCTAAAAACCGCATCACGTAATCTGTAATTTGTTTTACCAGAACCTGCACCTATTTTTTCTAACTCATAGATGGCAAGTTTTACTGCTTTCTTATATTTTAATCCGTTTAAGAAATCAGAATTTGCAATAACAGTAGCTGCCTTGTCTGCAAAGGCCTCTTCAGAAATATCTACCCCTTCAAAAACATTAGGGATAGGGATATTAAAATGCTTTGCAAAGTCATAATCACGCTGGTCACCACAAGGTACAGCCATTACCGCGCCTGTACCATAACCGGCAAGTACATAGTCACCTATCCAGATAGGTATAGGCTCTTTTGTAAATGGGTGCTCTGCATAGGCTCCTGTAAATGCTCCCGTGATTGTTTTTACATCTGCCATACGCTCACGCTCAGAACGCTTTGCGGTAGAGGCGATGTATGCATCTACTTCTTCTTTTTGCTCTGGAGTAGTAATCTCTTGTACAAGATCTAGCTCAGGAGCAAGCGTCATAAAACTTACACCAAAAATAGTGTCAGGGCGTGTGGTAAATACTTCTATCTTTTTGTCGTGATCTTTTAAGTTAAAAGAAACCGTAGCTCCTACAGATTTACCTATCCAGTTGCGTTGTGTTTCTTTTATAGACTCACTCCAGTCTAAGCTGTCAAGCCCTTGTAGCAAGCGCTCTGCATAGGCAGAGATGCGCATAGACCACTGTGTCATTTTTTTGCGCACTACGGTGTGCCCTCCTCGTTCTGAAACGCCGTTTACAATCTCATCGTTTGCCAGAACAGTACCTAGTGCAGGGCACCAGTTTACTTCTGTTTCGGCGAGGTAGGTGAGGCGGTATTGTAAGAGTATGGCTTGTTTTTCGTTTTCAGAAAAGTCGTTCCATTGTGCTGCGGTAAATGGCTCAATGTTATCATCACAAGAAGCGTTTATATTTCCATTTCCATCTTTCGCGAAAGCGGAAACTAGCGTCTCTATACCTTCTGCTTTATTTGTGTCGTTATTGTACCAGGAGTTAAATAGCTCTGTAAAAATCCATTGTGTCCATTTGTAATACTCAGGATTTGAGGTGCGTACCTCGCGACTCCAGTCAAAAGAGAATCCTATTTTATCAAGTTGGTTACGATACCCAGCAATCTCATTACCCTGGTTATCTACACCTCCTTCTATATTAACCTTTGTAGTTACAGCAGGGTGCTGCCCAGTCTGTATGGCATACTGCTCTGCTGGTAGTCCAAAAGAGTCATATCCCTGCGGGTGCAATACATTAAAACCTTTAAGACGTTTGTAACGCGCATACACATCACTGGCAATATACCCTAGCGGGTGCCCCACGTGCAGTCCTGCTCCAGATGGATAAGGAAACATATCTAGCACATAATATTTAGGCTTGTCACTGCTGTTTGAGGCATTAAATGTGCCTTTGTCTGCCCAGTATTTTTGCCATTTGGCCTCTATCTCGTTAAAGTGATATTTCATTGTAAGTGTATTATATATGCGCTTTCGCGAAAGCGTACTCATCCCTATTTAAGGGGGCAAATTTACAATTAATTATGTGGATTAATAAGTGCTTGTTGTGAGAGTTACTACAACACCTTTGAGTAATCAATAAATAGACTTTATAAACCGTACACGCAGGTAAAACCTTCAAACTCCATAAGATAAATTGCATAGGTTGAAGATGCTCCATTATACACCACTCTTGCTGTAGTTTGTGAGGCGTCTAGGTCAAAGTCTTGCACATCTATATGTTTTAAGAAACTCAACCCCTCTTGATTATATAGTTTATATAGAGATTCTTTTGCACCCCAAACATAGGTGAGTTTACGTATGCGAGCCTCAGAGCTGGTGAGGGTGTAATACTCCTCAATAGGTGTAAACTTATGCGCGATGCGTAAAATTTTATCGCGCTGCTTCTCTATATCTATTCCTACTGGGTTATCACTTATAATAATGGCAGTAAAGGTATAGCTATGTGTGATGGAGATATGTTTACCATCGTGCAGGTGAGGCTTGCCAGATGGAGAGTAGTATAGGTCAAAATCTGTATAACCAGCCTCTGCAAGTAGGTGACGTATGCTCATAAAGCCACGCTGGTGCAGGTCAGACTTCATACTGTCAAGTCTTTTTTGACAATGTGGTGTAAGGATATGTGTCTGCCCTTCGCCTAAGGGTAGAGTAGATTTAAGCGTTTCTAGACTTTCCTCAATCTTCCAGATGTACACTTTTGTAGTAGGGGAAACTGTTATCGTTTTGTAAAGAGGCATTAGAGTGTCTAAGTTATTGCGTAAATTTGCACCGCCTTAACGGGTCTATGAATTTAAGATAAAGATAAGAAAATGAGCAATAAGACAGTACCGTACGTACCGTACAAAGTAAAAGATATTTCCCTTGCAGCTTGGGGACGTAAAGAGATAGAACTAGCAGAGGCAGAGATGCCTGGGCTTATGTCTTTACGTGAGGAGTACAAGGACGAGCAACCACTTAAAGGATCTCGTATTGCTGGATGTTTACATATGACTATCCAGACTGCAGTACTTATAGAAACATTAAAAGCGCTAGGAGCAGAGGTAACTTGGTCTTCTTGTAACATCTTCTCTACTCAAGATCAAGCAGCTGCAGCAATCGCAGAGGCTGGTATCCCAGTATATGCTTGGAAAGGAATGAATGAAGAAGAATTTGACTGGT
>JAHDEV010000190.1 GCA_020628615.1 Dokdonia sp. | reverse complement strand
GCGCCATAAAAGGCAGCCTTTGCAGGTCGTAACGGTTCATAAGGATCTTGATCACTTACGGCAGTAACTGTTTCGGTATCTAGAAGTGTAGATGCTGGGTCTTCTTGCGCTTTCGCGAAAGCGTAAAAAAACAAGAGTACTACCAGTAAGAGGAGTTTATTATTTTGCACCCTTAATGAGTTTCTGTAATCGACTAAAATCTTCTTCTGAAGAAAATGGAATGGTAATCTTACCACGCCCATTTTTTGAAACTTTGATGTCAACTTTTGCACCAAAATATTCGGCAAAGTCTTTTGTACCTTTCTTTATAAACTTAGGTGTTTCTTCCTTTGCTGGTGTCTCAATATTTGCCGTAGCGTGATAGTTTTTTACAAGGGCTTCTGTTTGTCTCACAGAGAGCTTTTCTTGTAAAATCTTCTCGTATATATCTAGCTGGTCACCTGTGTTTTCTACATTTATGAGTGCACGACCGTGCCCCATAGATAAGAAACCATCTCGCATACCTGTTTGTACTATTGGGTCTAGTTTAAGTAGTCTCAAATAGTTTGTGATGGTAGAGCGATTTTTACCCACGCGATCACTCATTTGCTCTTGCGTGAGGTTTATCTCGTCTATTAAGCGCTGGTATGAAAGGGCAATCTCTATAGGGTCAAGATCTTGACGCTGTATATTTTCAACAAGGGCCATCGTGAGGCTCTCATTATCATTTGCAATACGTATGTATGCAGGTACTGTTTTGTTACCTATAAGCTTAGACGCTCTATAACGACGCTCTCCAGATACAAGTTGATATTTACCAAAGCTTATCTTACGTACCGTGATAGGTTGTATCACCCCTAGCTCTTTTATAGATGAGGCGAGCTCTCTAAGAGTTTCCTCATTAAAGCTAGTACGCGGTTGGAAAGGGTTTACATCTATATCTTCTAGATCTAACTCTACGATGTTACCTACAACCTT
This sequence comes from Dokdonia sp., assembly GCA_020628615.1. Classification (GTDB taxonomy): domain Bacteria; phylum Bacteroidota; class Bacteroidia; order Flavobacteriales; family Flavobacteriaceae; genus Dokdonia. Next base: position 2,276 of record JAHDEV010000190.1, on the reverse strand, counting down.
GTCTGCATTTTTATCTTCTGCACTGTTTATATCATTTGCAGGGTCTTTGAGCAGAGCCGAGAGACCACGCCCTAGTGCTTGTTTTTTTGTTGCTTTAGCCATTTGTTAGCTATTGTTTTTTGTAATAAGTTCTTGAGCAAGACTCAAGTAGTTAGTAGCGCCTTTACTTGCAGCATCATAATTAATAATGCTCTCTCCATAACTAGGTGCTTCACTTAAACGTACATTACGCTGTATGATTGTCTCAAAGACCATCTCGCTAAAATGTTTCTGAACTTCTTCTACTACCTGATTAGATAATCGTAGTCGTGAGTCAAACATTGTAAGAAGTAATCCTTCTATATCAAGATCCTTATTGTGTATTTTTTGAACGCTTTTTATCGTGTTAAGCAACTTACCTAACCCTTCTAGTGCAAAGTACTCACACTGTATAGGGATAATTACAGAGTCTGCAGAGGTAAGTGCATTAAGTGTAAGTAATCCTAGTGATGGTGCACAGTCTATCAAGATGTAATCATATACATCCTTTAGGTGAGAAATTGCTTTCTTTAACATATACTCACGTGCCTCTTTATCTACAAGCTCTATTTCTATAGCTACAAGGTCTATGTGTGCAGGTATAAGATCTAGATTAGGAGAAGAGGTTTTTACAATAGCATCTTCTGCCTTATTAGTATGTTCTAGTAGCTGGTATGTTCCTACTTCTACACTCTCTACATCTATACCTAAGCCAGAGGTTGCATTAGCCTGTGGGTCTGCATCTATGAGAAGTACTTTCTTCTCGAGCACGCCTAGAGAGGCTGCGAGATTTACAGAAGTCGTGGTCTTGCCTACACCACCTTTTTGGTTTGCAATAGCAATTATTTTACCCATAAAATTTGAGGACGATTAGGAGGTAAAAATACAATTTAAAATGGGTTATTAAAATGGATTAGAAATGAAAAAACCGAGATTATGCATCTCGGTTTTAATATTGTGAGTGATAGTGGTCTTAAAAGTAATAGTTTACCCCTAGTGTGAGTGTTGTTACATCAATCTTAAGAGGAATAACTTCTTCTTCTGTAGGAAATGTTAAGTCATTATCATAACCGGTTATATAACTTAGGCTAGCACCCAGATGGTGCCCGTTGCTTAGTTCATATCTCACGCCTACACGCGGTACAAAAATGGGATTGCCACCACTTATATCAAAATCATTACCATCTAGAGTTCCTTCATAATAATCACCAGTAGGACCTACTGCAGCTGCGATAAAAGGCTTAAATTTTCCTTCTTTATTAAATTGATATTCTAGACCAAACAACAGTCTAAAAGAACTCATTTTAAAATTTAAATCATTTGGCAAGTTCTCAAAACTATTATCACCAGATAAGGCGGCATTTCCTTCAAGAGAGAAGTAAAGGTTTCCTTGTAAAGTTCCTAAAAAACTCGGAGTAGCTATTACACCAAGTTGTACCTGCCCTGTAACGATAGACTCAGACTCGTCACTATTAAAAAAGCGTAGGTTATTAATGCTCGTTCCTGCACCCAGATAAAAACTTGCTGCATCTGTGTTATATGAGGCGGCTGCGTCTACCTCACTAGGAGTAGGAGCATAAATCTCATAATCACACGCATTATAGGCCTGTACATTACGTATAAGAGCAGACTCATTAAATTGATCTATAGCATTAAGGGGTCTTCGTATAGAGTTACAATCAGAAAAAAGTACGGCAAGCGTACCCGCTATATTTGCTCTGTCGTTATTTAAGTTTATCACCTTTGATTTCCCCGCAGAGGTTGCAATAAGATATTCTGAGGGGCTTACTTGATATAGAGACGCTTTTCCATCTTGTAGTGGTGTGGCAAAATAAACAATATTGTCTACTTCTATTTTATCAAGGTTTCTGCTATTAATAGAGACACTCGATACTTGATCAAAAGTGTAAACTGTGGTTTTATAATTCTTTTTGTAAAGTACCGTTTGAGTAAGGTAATCTATAGCCACATTACCCTCTAGAGGGTTGTTATTAAGTACTGTAATGCTTCCCGATGAGAAATTTTGAGCTGTAATTGCACAGCAAAAAGCAATCATAAGAAATAGGGATGTAATGATTTTTTTCATAGTATTTTCTTTTTCATAAAAAGTTAGCACTTTTTTGTCGTTTTAAAAGCCAATTCTTTACTAAAAAATCTTAATTCACTCCCTAAGCTTTCTGTGTGTTGATATTATTCTGTCACCGCTTTCACCTCTTCTTCAGTAATCATTTCTTTCTGTTTATTGCCCCAGCTGTTCA
>JAHDEV010000023.1:16307-27873 GCA_020628615.1 Dokdonia sp. | reverse complement strand
TAGAAAGCAGTAACATTGCTTGTTTGGACGAGGGTTCGAATCCCTCCGACTCCACAATTAATTCTTTAGAACGCCCTATTTGCAGTACTTAGCAAACGGGGCGTTTTTAATTTACCCCACATATTTCCGACACGAGAAAATTAAACTAGGTAAATATGTTTTATAATTTATTGCTTTTGATTTACAATTATTAAATGTTTGTTTAAAGTATCTATGAGTTGAGAAGTAGATATGGGTTTCGAAATATAATCATTAAAACCAGCCTCTAGCATACTCTCCTTATCTCCAGACATAGCAAGGCCGGTCTGAGCGACTACTTTAATTTCTTTATTAGTTTTTCTTATTTCCTTCAATGCATCATACCCTCCCATTTCTGGCATATTAATATCCATAAGTATGAGATCTATATTAGGATTTTCGTTTGCGATTTTTACGGCTTCTAAGCCATTACAAGCTCTTATGATAGCGCAATTATAATCAGACAAACAAGCCTGTACATATAGAAAGCTTAGGTTGTCATCTTCGGCTATTAATATGGTAAAATCTCCATTTTCTAGTGTGGTATCCACAGAGATAGTTGCGGGAGCACCCATATTTTTAACCTTTTTATAAGGTATTGTAAAATAAAATGTTGACCCCTCACCTATGCGAGAATCAATCCATACCTCACCATCTAAAATGTTAATGAGACCTTTTACTATAGATAGCCCCAAACCTACACCCTGGTTATGTGTTTGCTCGCGTTTACCTTGTCTAAATCTATCAAAAATACTTTTTTGTTCTTCTGCGTCTATTCCTATGCCTGAGTCTTTTACATAAAACTCAAGCATCTTTCCTTTTAATACATACCCAAATTCTATAGAGCCTTCTTTTGTAAATTTTATAGCATTTTCTACTAGGTTAGAAATAACCTGAACAAGTTTGTTCTCATCTGTTTCTATGTAACTATCTTTTTCTCCTAACCCTCTTAATACTTGAAGTTTAATAGGTGTTTTATCTAGTTTTATCTGATACTTTGAGTAAAGATCATTAATAAGCTTATTTATATCTAGATGGGATGTATTAATATTTACAATATTAGACTCGATTTTTGATATATCTACAATATTAGAAATAAAGTTTAAGAGACGATGTCCTTCTTTTTCTATAAGCTCTAGATAGATATTTCTTTTTTCTTCAGATATATTTTTCTTTCTTAACAATTCTGAAAAACCTAGAATACCATTCATAGGTGTGCGCATCTCGTGGCTTAAATTTGCTAAAAAAGCAGACTTTAATCTATCGCTCTCCTCTGCTTTTTCTTTTGCTCTTATAAGTTCTCTTGCAAGTGTTTTTTGCCGTGTGATGTCTTGATTAGTACCTGCAAGACTTAGAACGTTACCTTTACCATCTGTGACTGGTTGACATATTGATCTTATCGTTTTTTCTGGCTTATTAGGGATTTGGATTCTAAACTCTACATTATAAGGGGTGCCAACTGTAAAAGCTCTTTCAAGAATTTCGTTAAGCTCTTCTATATCATCTGGATGCACTCTAGCTATAATATCATCATACTCAGGCAACTCTTTATCATAATCATAGCCCCAGATATTATACATCTCTTTAGACCACTCCATTTTCTTACCTGGAGATTTTACAAGCCAGCTACCTATTTTTGCTAGTGACTGGGCATCGCTTAATTCCCTCTCTGTTCTATCTAATAATAACTTAGCCTTTAATTTGTTTTTTTCTTCTTTGCGTTGCTCTGTTATATCTACAAAAATGGTTACTATCTCTGCAATTTCACCTTGATAGTTAAGTACGGGAAAACCATTAAGAGTCACCCATCTTATCTCTTCACCATTATCATCTTTAATCCCAATAATTTGATTATTTATGGACTCTTTAGTCTTAGCAATTATATTTACAGGATATTCTGATAGCTCTAGTAGAGACTTATCGGGATTTATAAGATTAGGGGTTACATAACATAGGGCCTTTTCTTGTATAATTTCTTGATCTATATCTAATATTTCTGAGGCTCTCTGGTTGCATTGAACTATTGTGGTATCTGGAGCGTGTACAACAACACCTGCCTCCAGATTTTGCATTAGTATACGGAAACGCTTTTCATTTGCCTCTGCGCGCTCCTTTGCCTCTTTAATAATGGTTTCTGTTTTAAAACGCTCAGTAAGGTCGTGTGTTACACCTACTATGTATATGTTACCATCTTTGTCTATATAACGTGTCTTTCTGGTAGATAATCTTTTTGACTCGCCGTCCCTAATAACTATGTCTCTTTCAGATACATTTTCTATTCCATCAAGAACAAGTTGTCTATCAATTTTAAATACAGGTTCTGTTTCTTCACTAGGTAAACCTTCTCCTAGTGTTTTACCTATTATGTCATTTCTATTATACCCATAAAGCGTACAAAATGCCTCATTAACAATAAGTAATCTACTCTCTTTATCTTTTACAAAAACAGGGACACCTATATTGTTAATGATGTGGTTAAGATGGTTCTCACTCTTCTCTGCTTTTTCTTTTGCTTTAATGAGCTGGGCATCTAGGTGTTTTTGTTCTGTAATGTCTTGCCCTGTACCTTTTAAACTTAACACCTTTCCATTAGGACACACTACTGCCTCACAAATACTCCTAACCACCTTTTGAGATCCATCGGGCAGACAGATTTTATACTCAACATCATAAGGTATTGCTTCGTCTATGGCTCTTTGTGCTGAATTATTCCATAAATCAAAATCATCTGGATGTATACGCTCAATAATTGTGTCATACTGTGGGGTGCCCTTGGAGGGATCAAAACCCCATATAGCAAACATAGCATTAGACCACTCTATCTTTTTTGTAGGAACATCTAGTAACCAGCTTCCTACTTTTGCCAGTGCTTGTGCCGCGTTTAAGTCACTTTCAATCTTCTTTTTATCTGTAATATCTTGTGTTACTCCAAAAACCTTTCCATTTACTACCTCTATCCCCAAGATATTTAGATATCTTATCTCACTATTAGACCTTACAATTCTAAATTTAAAAGGCTTCATACCCTTACCTTTGTAAAGCCCTCTTATAATATTATTTACAGTAGGTTTATCTTCATCTACAATTAATTTACCTACGTTTTCACTTGTGAGTTCAATTTCTCCTCTCTTAAGCCCAAAAATATTATACATTTCATCAGACCAGTAAACAGCTCCCGTTTCCCACTCCCACTCCCAGCTTCCTATTTTTCCTATTTTTTGAGCCTGTTGTAAATTTAAAATAGACCTTTTTTTAGCATATTCTGCCTCCTTAAGTGCGCTTATATCTTGTATAGCGACAGGTACAGTCTTTTGCTCTAGTAATGTTTGTGGTATGTTTAGAGATATCATAGCCGCAAACTCGTCACCCTCTAGGGTTTTATAATTTACTTCAGAATTAAAAGTCTTTTCTTCATTCCAGATAGCCACCATAAGATTTATAAATACCATCTCTGCACCTTGACCAAATGTCTTATGTAGATTATTAAAAAAATCTTCTTTACTCTTTGCTTTAAAAAGCTCAAGAGTGGCTTGATTAACACTATTAATTTTTAAATTTTCAAGTAGTAAGGAGGCAACATTTGGGTTGTCTTTTAAATATCTAGATAAGTCTGCAATTCTTAATTTTTTAAGCTTATCTATTTCTTCAAATACACGCGTAAAATCCTCATTCCAAATAGAGATAGTAGAGTTATCATAAAGTTTTTTATAAACGTGTTCATTTTCAAACTTTAAAGCCTCTATTTGCTTTTCTAAATCCTCATAAGTAGGCTTTCTATCTAACATCATTTCTTTTATAGCCTTTGCCATATCAATCGCTCATTTTTTTCAGGTAAAAGCCTTGCTTACTGTGGTTTAAAAATAAAACTATTAAAAATAATCACATTCTACACACATAATCTCATAAAAATCGGTTTATGCTTTCGCGAAAGCGGAATAAAAGTTAATATCATCCGTTTCAAACTAGTTTTTATCAGCACATAAAAACTAAAACAACACAAATTACTTACAATATAGAGTAGAAAACGTGATATATCATTTTATATGTATTCTCAATATATATAGTGATGACAAACGGTTATAAAAATAGTTTTATTCTATTTTTGTCACTTAAAAAAATCTACATCCGGAATCATTTTTAAGTTATAGTAACTTATTTTTTTACCCTACTATGAATGAAATTCAATCGCACAAAGAACCTTATATCGAAGCCGAAAAATTTATTTACTGCCTCGAAGCTGTTGCAGATGTAGATCAGGAAGTCACCACAGAGGTTGTCAAGACGCTAGAAGAAATTGCCCTAACCGAAGGTATTACGAGCATTTATAAAAGCTGCGATACCATAGAAGGGCTCGAAGATAGTCTAAATGCGCTCATTTATGATGACCACCATTTTAAGGATTATGAAATTATTTACCTCATTATGTCTGGCCAGCCCAACAATATTATGCTTAATGACTACTACTACAGCATTGAGGAAATTGCAGAGATTTTTGAAGGTAAAATGACGGGTAAGATTATCCATTTTTCAAACAGAAAGGCACTTGATCTCACAGATGAGGAGTCACAATACTTCTTAGATGTTACGGGAGCAAGGGCCATCTCTGGTTATGGAACGCGCAATGACACCTTTTCTAGCTCAAACACTATAGACCGAGTCTTTTTTAATATGTTTCAAGAAAATGATGATTACAAAGAGGTAGTAGAAATGATGTTTCAAAAGCACTACAAACTTTGTAAACTACTCGACTTTAGACTGTATTATTAATGCAAACTCTTAAAAACAAGCAATTATCTAGACCGCTTTCGCTAAAATGCTCACAAACTTTATAAGTTGCATTAAAAAACTGCACTCTCACATCCCAAAATCAATTTCACACAACTGCTTTTAAAATTCAGCTCAAAAGCAAGTTTTTCGAATATGCACACTTTATTACGAGGATTAAATATTTTGAGTACTTTCGGCTTCTTAATTCAAAATCATCAATCAAAACTATTATGAGAACTTCTTTAAAAATTACTCTTTCACTTTTAATTCTATTTTTTACCAAAGCACATTCTCAGGAAGACTATACTATAGAGATCAATGGAGAGTCATTTGAAATTTCTCTTGACAAAGAATTCCAATATCAAACCAAAGATGGTGTGAAAAACATTCTTCTTAAACAGAAAGATACTTTAACCTACAATGATGAAATGTTTAGTTTCAATTTTTTTAAAGAATATAAAGTTGGTAAAACTAAAATTGAACAAGGTATAGAACAATTAATGCTTATGACTCCTGAAGGTGATGGATTTTTAATTCAAAAATATTCTACTATAAATCCAGAAAATTTGAAGGAACTTATGTTAGGTGAGGTTACTAAAGAAAGTATAAACTATGGATTTGAAATGGAACGCCGTGAGTATAAACATAAATTAATTTCGGGAGAAGATTTAAATGTCATACAGGCCTATCTCACATATAATGATGAAGTTAATATATATGAAATCGCGAGTGTAGGCAGAAAAGATTCTGGTCTATTAATTATGGCTATGAGAATGAATGACACTAAAAATTCAATTGGTGAAAAGCTAATAAACCTAATCTGGAATTCTTTAGAAATAAAATAATCTCTTATTCTTTGTTAAACTTAAATTTACCAAAAACTTATAGCACTTATGGCAAAACGCAAAACCCCATTTTCATTAAAAGTACGTTCAATACATAGATACCTAGGGTTCTTCCTTGCTGGTATTATGGCCGTTTATGCTATAAGTGGTATTGTAATGGTGTATAGAAATACAGATTTCTTAAAACACGAAGTGATTACAGAAAAACAAATGGAGCCTAAGCTTACCTCTAGCGAGTTGAGTTCAAAATTGCGCAAAAACCCAAAAGTGACTAAAACTGAGGGGGCTGTTCTTTATTTTAAAGGAGGATCATATAATCAAGATACTGGGATTGTAACCACTAGCAAGATGGAACTTCCCTTCATACTCGATAAAATGGAACACCTCCACAAAGCAACAACAAACAGTCCTGTGTACTTCTTAAATATTTTCTTTGGAGCATCACTGTTATTTTTTGTGGTTTCTGCATTTTGGATGTATACGCCAAAAATGCCCATTTTTAAAAAGGGGATGCTCTTTGCTATAGGTGGCTTTATACTCACTATTATATTACTGTTTATATAGTACCATCAAAAAAAAAATGACTTTTTTACCCCAAAAAAAGGAAATCCGTAAAATACCTAACAAAAAATCTAGTATTCTTGCCACGGTTTAGATTATTAGGGGTATTTAAACCAATTTATTTGCAAAAGGTATCCGTCGCTGGATACCTTTTTTTGTTTAAATTTTAGACGATATACCGTATACTATAGATAGCCTAAGGTATCTTCTAGCTCATTCATCATATTATAATTAATCTATAAAACTACCCCCTAAGGTCTTCAGTATGCATAGCTACTTATAAATTGCAATATCTTGTGTAGTTTATCTATTTCAAACAGCATTTTATCTAGTCTCCTAAGGCACAACCATTTTTACTCTTAAAAATCAAGTAGTTACATACATTTGTCATTACAAAGAACAGACACCTACTGTCACTCTAATTTTTTTTGTAAGGAAAAAGAATATAGACTCTCTAAGTAATGAGCATACCAGTTATTATTTGAATTAGTCCAAAAGAGATTCTATAAGAAAGCATTAATGCCCCTTTTTTTCAATGTGATTGAGTATTGATTGATTTGTTAGACGTACTAAGCGTAATCATATTGATGTTAAAGGCTACTTACCCTCAAGTAGCCTTTTTTTAGTTTTTATTTTTAAAATCACTGAGCTCTAAACTCTTTAATTGACTTAATTTTCCCCATATATAACCAAAAAACACCATCCATATAAAATCATTTAACCCATAAATTGTATAAAATATACCGGCAAACATATCTTGATCATATACCTCAGATAAGCTATGACTCATAAACCATTTTAGATATACTGAAACATATATAACTTTCTCTACTGCAAATACAAGAATAAGCCACGGCACTTTATCATAATTCGTAGATACTGCTATGTAAGCAAAACCCCAGAGTATAATAGAGATAAGCCCAAAGTATCCCATAACCTCGGGTTGGGTATTCATCATTACTTCGTTTGTAAATAACCTAGATAAGATGAGTACCCCTAGAATGTTTGATAATCCAGCAGCTATAAAGCATTTTGATATGGTTTCGGCTTTCATTATATGAATTGAGTTAGGTCTATTAAGACTTTTAATTACTACAAGGTACTTATTTATAAAGTAGTTCTTTAATGATGATATCTTATACTACCTTTTCTACTTAAATACATTAAGCATTATGATACTTTCTGCGATGTCATTTATTTTCGCGAAAGCGTATTTCTTATAAAGGCACCATACAACTTGCCGTAAATTATACTACCTTTAAGTACCATCACAATAAAAACCCCGTATGTTTCATATCATTACAAATGAGTTACTCACGTGTTCCATTATTGCAAAAGGCGCCGAAATACGTTCTTTAAAAAACAATAAAACTGGACAAGAATATATCTGGCAGATAGATCCAGATGTATGGAGAAGTAGCTCACCACCGCTGTTTCCTGCTATAGGAACCATAAAAGGTGATAAAATTATTTACAAAGACAAAGAATACCCTATGCCTAAGCACGGTATCGCTAGAGATAATGATGCTTTTGAGTTTAAACAACTTAGTGCATCCTCTTGCTCTTATACACTTACGCATAGTGAGGCAACTCACCACTTGTATCCATTTAAGTTTTCTTTTACTATTACTTATACTTTAGAAAATAATCGCTTACTGATGACCTACGACGTAGTAAATCTAGACAGCGAGCCTATGTATTTTACCTGTGGTGGTCACACTGCTTACGCCTGCCCTGTCACGGCTACTAAGACACTTTCTGACTATGTTATAGAATTTCCAGAGGTGCAAGAGCGCTCATCACATACTCTTAACAATCACGGCCTGCTCACTTCTACAATGAGAAAGGTAGAAACAGATGGTGCTTTGCTACCCTTGTCAAAAACTATTTTTAATGATGACGCACTCATATTTTCAGAAATAGATTATAGCTGGGTACGCTTACGCGAAAGCGCAAAAACAAAAGGCCTCGTCATACGATTTACAGGCTATTCTCATCTAGCCCTGTGGGCACAACCTGGAGCAGACTATGTTTGTATAGAACCCTGGTTAGGCCTGCCAGATACTGAAAATGAATCACTAGACATCACAAAGAAAAGCACCTATACAAAACTGGATCCTCAAGAGCATTTCTCCATAACTATAGAAACCGAAGTTGAAGAATGATAGCTCTAGTAGAAATCTCGTCATACTATCCTGCCCTTGCATTTACAGGACTTGCTATATCCCTTATGGCATTTATACCTGTGTATTCAAAAAAGCTTAAAATAACATACATCATTCCTTTACTATTACTCGGGGTGTGTTTATACTATCTAGGTGCTCCACTGCCCTGGCCAGATCCTCTTTGGGAACTTGAGTTTGGAAAAATTGTGAGTGAGGTAATTGTCATCATAAGTTTAATGACCGCAGGTCTTAAAATAGGTACAAGTTATAAATGGAGTGACTGGAAAAAACCACTATCACTCATTGCGATCACGATGCCTCTTTTTATGGTCGCTGTATTTCTTATTGCCTATTATTTATTAGAGCTCAATGGCCCCGTATCACTACTACTAGCAGCAGTTCTAGCACCAACAGACCCTGTACTTGCGAGTGAGTTACAGCTAGAAGAAAGTCAAGATTTTAAAAAGCGTAATACTGGCTTAAGATACACACTCACTGCAGAGGCTGGTATTAATGATGGGTTTGCGTTTCCTTTTGTCTTTCTGGCAATATTATGGAGTAACTCATCAAGCTTTGGAGAGATAGATTGGCTTCATTTTACGGGTTATTATTTCTTATTTAAAATTATAGGAGGTATACTCGTAGGATCATTTATAGGTTATGTATACAGTTGGGTAGTACAATATCATAGTAAAGAACACCAGCGATATATACTAGATGGCTTTATAGCAGTAGCTCTTACGTTTTTTTCATACGGCATAGGTGAGGTTTTACACACCTATGGGTTTTTAAGTGTGTTTGCTACTGGAGTGTTTATGCAGTTTCATTGTGATAAGAATTCTGATGATAACATAAACTCAACAATGCTTCACTTTGCCGAAGAAACTGAAAAATTGTTAGTTGCCTTGTGGACTATCTTTTTTGGTGGGGCTGTTGTGTCTGGTATTCTTTCTTATACAGATATTTGGGGAGTCATAGCGAGTTTAGCATTTGTACTTATTTTGAGACCTATTTTTGGGTATCTCGCAATGCTCACAACAGATTTTTCTGGGCCAAAAAAATGGGCAATAAGCTTTTTTGGAATACGAGGCATAGGTAGTTTCTTTTACTTAAGCTATGCTCTTATGAAAGGAAATTTTACCGCTTATGATGAGCTTTTTGGGATTGTGAGCTACGTTATTCTATTCAGTATACTCATACACGGTTTTACAAGTTTACACGTCATAGATTATTTTAAAAGAACTCAAAAATAATATTAGAATATTATGTTAACTACAATCATCGTAATTTGCGTTGTTTCTTTTGCTCTTATTGCAGGCGCACTATGGGGAGTATATGGTAATCTTTCTAATAAAACTGAAGGCTTTCTAGTTGCACTCGCAGGAGGAGCACTTATGGTGTCTGCAGTACTTGAACTTATACAGCCAGCGTTAGAAAAAGAGCCTATAATCACACCACTCATAGCTGTTTTTACCGGTGCTATTGTATTTACTATTCTTGATTTTTATGTGAAAGAAAAATGGAGTACCAGTAGCGGTGGCTCAGGCTTACTTGCTGCAATTACCCTAGATGGCTTACCAGAAAACTTAGCTCTGGGAGTTGCACTTATAAGTGCAGACCCACTCACGGTAGCAGCACTATCTGGCTCTATTGTACTATCTAATCTACCCGAAGCTGCAGGTGGCGCAAAAGAAATGAAAAACGATGGTAGATCTTCAAAATCTATTATCTGGTTATGGACAGCCACAGCAATTGTATTATCTATAGCAGCACTTGTAGGCTATTTTTTCTTTGACAAGGTGTCTAATGACACATTAGACCTTATACGCTGTTTTGCTGGAGGAGCGGTCGTGGCTTCACTAGCAATTGAAGTTTTTCCAAAGGCTTTTAAAGAAGATAAATACTGGACAGGCCTAGCAACAGCAATAGGATTAGTACTTGCTTTTTACCTTAACACACTAGGAGGGTAAGTATTACTCAAGGCATTAATACTCATAAATAAGCTTCTCTATAAAAGCTAGTTTGTATATACTAATATATTACTATGATTGCAGCAGTATCCCTTTTTCTTATTGTCACACTCTCGGTTCTCATTACCAGAATAGCAACTATCGCACTTGTACATACAGGTCTATCTAGCGAGAGTGCAAAATTTCAAGCAAGATCTGCTTACACAGGTGCTGGTCTAAGCACTCAAGAAACAGAGAATATTATGAATCACCCGGTGAGACGTAAGATTATCTATAATCTTATGCTCATAGGTAACGCAGGTATTGTAACGGCAATGTCTTCACTCATCCTCACATTTGTATTACCAGAGTCTAATGCTTCTAGACTTTATGGTTTTCTAATTATAGTAGGAGGAATGATTATACTATGGTTAGGTATAAGGAGCGCTTGGGTAGACAGGGGTCTATCACGTATCATAAATAAGATGCTTAAAAAATATACAGACCTTGAGATTAATGATTATGCTGCTGTATTACACCTCAAAGACAACTATAAAATTATTGAAGCACAGGTAGATGATGATGGCTGGATGTGTCATCGCACATTACAAGAGTTAGACTTACGTGAGGAGGGAATCACTATACTAGGTGTAGAGCGTGAGGGCGTAGGCTATTTTGGATCACCGTCTGGTAACTTTAAAATGTTACCTCACGACAAGGTCACTATTTACGGAAAAGCAGAAGGTATCAAAAGCATCTATAGCCGAAAAAAAGATCACTACGCACAGTCTGAACATCAAAAATTTGTAGAAAAAGAAGAAGAAAGACTTGCGACAGATGAGCAAAAGATAAAGAAATCTTAGGCATCTAGCTCTTATAAATTCTAGGTGCTAGCCATAGGTAACCCATTGCTAAAATAAAAACTGTAAATGCCCACCATTTTGTAACCGGTACAGGTATAGAACTTTCTGAAGAAAGACTGCTCTCATTCTTATAAAAGGAAGCATTTTCTGTTATTTGTTTGTACACCTTTTTTGCCCTCCACGCGGTATCATTTATAACATACATAGCCTTTAGAGAAGCGGGAGCCTGCGCCACCTTGAGATTTACCCATCCATCACCATTAGGGTAGATTGTACCAGACCATTGATCTTGCAGCGTCACATTTTGTACAAGGGGTATAACTACATCATTATTCATTACAACCTTTGGCATTGGTATACTTGTGCGCAAATTAAATTGAAACGGCTCATCACTATAT
>JAHDEV010000023.1:12718-16207 GCA_020628615.1 Dokdonia sp. | reverse complement strand
CTTTGGCATTGGTATACTTGTGCGCAAATTAAATTGAAACGGCTCATCACTATATGCCATATAATCACTAAGTGACCACTGTACAAGCGACTGTGGTTGCTGGCTTATTTTACCTAGTGCCATACTCCATAAATAGTGATATACATCCTCATTACCACTTAGTAATAATTGAAAAGAATCTTCAGCAAGTAGAGTACCTATGCGTCCTGTCCCCTTTTGTGCATAGGCACTTAAGATGCCATTTTGTGTTACTAGTATAGGTTCAACAAGAGCACCATTTGTAAGTGTGGCAGGGTATACTGGTATTTTTACGCTAGGCCAAGAAGGAAGCTGTAATGCTGTTATATTTTTTCGCTTAAAGCGAAAACCAAATTTTGCCCCCTGCTCTATTAGTCTGGCATCGGCTTGAAGAAGTAGTCCCATACCCTGCTCTTCTACTCGGTAATTAATAGCATTTTTTGAGCGCTGGCTGAGTCCATTATACGTGCTCACATCTGTAATTACAACATCAAATTCAGAAAGGTTTTGACGTGTAAAATTATAAATGCTTTGCTGGCTACGGTTATAATTTTCAAACTTATAACGATCTTTTGTAATCTGACTACGCACAAGTACCTCGTGACCACTCTCTGCTAGGTAGTTTTTGAGATATTTAGTCTCAAACGTAGGAAATGTATTCACTATTAAAACGCGCAAGTGACCACGATCTTTTATGGTTAATGGAAGCGGGTCTGAGCTTATAATCTTGCCCAGACTGTCTTTAACTATGATATGATAGAGGTAATTTCCTTTTGCTTTGGGTAGTGTGTGTAATTTAAAAACAGTCTCATCTTGATTTAAGATTTTTACAGAGTCTATAGCGCGTGCTCCAGACTCTTGTAGCAATACGGTATTACTAGAAAAAGAGTTCTTATATAGACCAGTTACAGTAAGTGAATCTCCAAGTAGTACTTCTGTATCATAAGCGATTTTTACAATCCCAGAGGTGTGTTTGTGAGGATGGTAATAGACTTTCTTATTTTTAAATTGCCACAAATCATAAATAGCTACCCCGTCACCTGAGATATGGAGCTCACTTATAGAGTCTAATTGTGGCTGTAGATTTTGATTTTCTTTATAGGTAATTGTTTTTAGCGCTGGAGTGGTACTCTTAAGGCTATCTACTAGATTTAAATCAAAATTTGCTGTCTTTAAAACGGCTACTCCCTTTACCTGTTTTTGAAAAGTTACAGGTTCTAAAAATAAGGTAGCCATCGCACTTAGTGCTAGTAGAGCAACAATACCACGTATGATAAACCTCGTGGTTGTTACCGCCTTGTATTCTTTCCAGAGAAATAAGATCCAGAGCAACACAAGGCCTATCACTGTAGGCCAAATAAAATCCTCACGTAAAAAATGTATTGTATCAATCACGTTTTTGTAACTCTTTTGTAAATAATGATTCTAGCTTACTGGTGAACCCTTCTGGGTTTTTAGGAGTTTCTAAAACTCTAGGTAGTGCCTCAAGAAGTCCTTTTTGTACAGATTGCATCACGGTTTTAGGTTGTTTCTTATCTTCTGTGAGCCATTTGAGTTTTTGTAAAGTGTGTAGATGCTTAGAGGGCTCTAAGATGGCTAGTTGTGCAAGTTCTTCTCCCGCTTTCGCGAAAGCGGTCTTATCCTCCTCCGTAAGTTCTCGCTCATTTTGTAATCTTTTTTCTAATATCTCTATGCTTTCTCTCATAGACATATAAGGATCTTTATTATCAAAATCTTCTTTTTTAAAGACGTTTGTTATCTCTTTAATCTCTCCAGAGAGTCTCTTATCTTCTTTTATAGGCGGAGGGTCAAAACCTATGCGGTGCACATAAATACGTGCACTGTTTTTTATCTCTTGTATGAGTTTTAAAGCTTTATACTGGTAAGGCAAAGATGTAGCTGGATCTGCTAGCCTGAGATGCAACTCTGCATCCCACATTTGTGCCATTGCATTTTTTAACTTACCACGCAGGGATTCTGTAAAAAGAGTTGACTCCTCTGGGTCGTCGTGATTATGCAGGTAATCTTCAAAGAGGGAGGTTTCTTTTTCTTCTTCTCCCTCAGATTCTTCTTCGTGCTCGTGGTCGTGGTCTTCTTCTACAAGGTTATGTTCATTTTCTGTATCGTGATCGTGACGAAAACCAGCCGTAGGATCATCTTCATCATAATCGCTCATATCTATATCTTGGGCAACTCCTATACCTGAGTCGTCCTCATCACCCATAAATTTACCATACTTAAGGCGCAAGGCTTTTTGGTCAAAACCTAGCTCATTGCTACGCGATGTAAACTCTTGCTTTGTAAGTGTGTTTCTATCTTTTATAAGTTTTTCTGTATCAATTATAAGTTGCCGCTGACTTCTAAAATAATCTGGCATTAGGTCTGCTCCCAAAGTGCCTTCTACCCCAAAACCATCACTCACCGTATCCTTAATCACTGCAAAGTAGGTCTCGCTGCGTGTAATATTAGGCTTTGGTGTCTTTTGGTCTCTTGTCTCTACATAAAAATATAACTCATCACCCAGCTCCATTTTTAAGGCATCTAGACTAATACTTTTTGTCGCGGTCATAGTTTTTACACCCTTAGTTATGGGCGCATCAAAAGGTATTTTTTCTTCTCTAAATTTTACAGACTCCCCTTCTCCTTTACTTACAGTTGCTATAATTTGAGCGCTCTCTATACCAAAATCATCTGTAATCAAGGCACTAAAATCTATCACTTTACGGTCTGTATGCTCAAAAGTTGTAAACTGAGCGATATCTTTTATGGTAATGGCAGGAGGTTGATCTTTCACCACTTCTATCGCATAAATATCTGATGTATATGCACCATCTAGACTATCAATAAAATTAAAATTATAATAACCAGATGTAGTAGGAATTAAACTACTAGAAGCTCTGAGTGAGTTCTCGCTAGTTGTTTTTAAATTAAACTTTTTGCCCGTCCCTAGACCTTCTAGTGTGACCTCTTTTACAAAACCCTCAAAATCTAGACTCCAAAAAAGTTTAGAACCCTCTACAGCCTTTACATTCATACTACTGGTGGTACGACTTGCTAGTTTAGTATATGATGGATACTGTATAGTGAGCTGTTGTTGTTTTAACACCGGCGGTGCGTGCAAGGGCGTTACGGAATCTGTAGACTGTAATTGTATCACCTCCTTTTTTGAATCACCATTATCTAAAACCGGAGGAACAATAAATTGAGAACCCACATACCCCGCACCTATGAGCATAAATGCAACAATAGCTGCTGTCTTTACACTTGTTTTTGGGCGTATGGTGTTTATTTGCTCTTGTAAAACAGTACTTACCTTATGCTGCTGTAATTGTCCTAAGCCTGAGAGACTTGTTGTTTCTGTAAATAATAGACTAGTACTATACTCTGTACTGCTAAGGTGATGATCTAGATACTCACTTACTGTGGTAGCCGTAATGCGCCACGGTTTTAATACTAACATCGCTAGACCAG
>JAHDEV010000023.1:0-12618 GCA_020628615.1 Dokdonia sp. | reverse complement strand
CTTACTGTGGTAGCCGTAATGCGCCACGGTTTTAATACTAACATCGCTAGACCAGTTACTAGAGCAAATACTAACATAGATATCCCTAACTGCCTGCTCAACAACCAACAGAAAACACCTGCTCCTATACCATACAGCAAGCCCTGTACTACTAGCAATAATTGCCAGCGGCTCGTGTACTTTGCTATATGTCTTTTTCCCTCTAGCATTATTGTTTTCTAAGTTTTGCAATAACACGTTCTATTATAATCATAACTATAAGCAGTAACCATAAAGGATCCACAAGAGAGGCTTTTACTTCTTTGCTGAGCCTAGAGCTACTTTCATCCATATTTGGTTTAAACTGGCTCATTGCAAGCGATCTGTTATCAAGTCTATCAAAATCACTTTGCACAGCTGCATCTAGTGAAAGCCAGTGCAACACACCTTCTACTAGCCTCTTATCAATCACCACCTCTGGTGATAATCTCTGGGTGAGATTTGTATAGTTTGTTCCAGAAATAGTCTTTACTATTTTATTTGAAAATAGGTCTTCCTCAAACTTCAAAACTGGAATATCAACTTCTGGCGCTTCCTCATTAGACAACCATATTAAATAGTCTGGTGCTGGGTCTGCTACACTTTTTAAACCTTTATAAATATTAATGGTTATAGGTTTTCTGGTATAGCCTTTTACTGCTCTTAATGCAGATTCTAGATACATCGCCTCTGTAGCAAAAGAGCTGTTATAAATTACATCTACCGTTATAGTATCTTGTTTTACAACGGGTATTAGTCGCTCTGTATCGTTTTGGGTAATAGAGATAGTACCATCTTTAACCGCAAATTGTGATGCTGCTTTTTTTGCTTTCGCGAAAGCGTGATAATCACTCCCCCCTACTGCCGAAAGTATAGTGATACTATCTTGATCTTGTATTGCATAAAACGGGATTTCCTTCTCTTCTTGAGATGTGATGGACACCCAGTTTATATGTTTACCTAAGCTAGGGCGCTTACCTTGTATACCTTGGACTAGATTTTGTGAGAATACAACCACACTATCTGCTCTTAGGGTGGCTATCTCTTGTGCGAGTTGCCAGTAACTAGGTATTGTTTTACTAGGTGGTATCTCTGTCTCTAGATCCCACTTAGGCAATCCCTCTTTTAATAAAAACCTATCATCTAAGGGTAGTGTTTTAAAACGACTTTGCTCCTCTTGCGTGTCTATAAGTGAGGGTTCAAAAACATAAGCTACCGCTACTTGACCTGGTGTATGTGTTGTATAAGGCTGTGCTAGTATGATTGTGAGTATAGTGATAAGTAAACAGCGCAGCAGCAGCAACCACCACTCATTAATCTGTATGCTATTACTCTGTTTTGACTTTGTTTCTGTTATAAACTGAGTGCTTCCTACCTGTATTGTTTTTACTTTGCGTTTACTCCACAAGTGTATGGCTATAGGGATTAACAATCCTAGTAGACCCCAGAGATATATAGGTTGTAGGAGCGTCATACTAGATTAAGTTTGCACGTTTTTTTAAGAAGAGCTGTAATGCCTCTCCTAGATGTTTGTCTAATGTAAAAAGATCATAACCAACACCACTAGACAGGAGCTTTTCTTTAATTGTTGTCATTGATGATTGCATAGCCTGTACGTACTGAGCACGGGCATCTCTGGCATTTACTTTTACTTTTTCTCCAGATTCTAGATCTTCAAAAATTACTTGCCCTTTATGATTAAACTCGAGCTCTTGCTTCCCTAAAAGATGAATGACTGCAACCTCATTGCGAGAGGTCTTCAAGGCAGTAATCATAGTTGTAATTTCTTCGCTTTGCTCATAGAGATCTGTAATAAAAAATATAAGCTCTCTGTGACTACGATTATGAAGTTGATCACTCGTTATACGTTCTGGCCAGCTTCCTTGATTTTTGAGCTTGAGTAATTGGTATAAAAATCTATTAAAATGTGATTTTCCTGTAGCTGGCTGTAATGTTTCTAACTGCTTGTTATTTACGGTAAGTAAACCCACTGCATCTCCTTGTGATTGGGCTAGATGAGCGAGACTAGCAATGAGGACATTTGCATACTCCATTTTAGACAATCCTTCTTCTTTATGAAGCATTGAGGCACTTGTGTCTACAATAAACTTTACAGTTATATGCGTGTCAATCTCAGATTGCTTGATATAATAACGTCCAGAACGTGCGAGCATTTTCCAATCTAAAAGTCGCAGATCATCACCAGGTTCATACCCTCTGTACTGGCTAAACTCAAGACCAGCTCCTACTCTCCTGCTTCTATTTAAGCCAGAGAGATACCCATCTACAATTACTCGAGAGATGAGTGATAAACCAGAAACTGTATTAATAACGTCTGGTTTGAGAAGTGCTCTATAATCGTCTTTTGCCATAAATATTATGCGCTAAAGTCTGTATGATCTAATAATTGACGCGTCACGGTATCTGAAGTGATACCCTCTGCCTCTGCCTTAAAGTTTACAATCACTCTATGACGTAGTACTGGTAGAGCTACATTTTTAATATCATCTAGTGTCACAGCTATACGACCCTGTGATAGTGCTCGTGCTTTTGCCGTGAGTATCATAGCTTGCCCGGCTCTGGGACCTGCTCCCCAGCCTACCCACTGTTTTACAAAATCATTTGTAGTAGTTTCTGGACGTGTTGCACGTACAATGGTGCTTACAAAGTCTATAAGATTATCACTTATGGGCACTTGCCTTACAAGCTCTTGTAATCTCAAAATCTCGGCACCGCTTAGTACGGGTTGGACCTTTTGCTTTACTCCGCCTGTTGTGCTTTTTAAAATATGCTTCTCTTCGCTTGCTGTGGGATACCCTATTTTTATATAAAACAAAAAACGGTCTTGTTGTGCCTCTGGTAAAGGAAACGTTCCAGATTGCTCTATAGGGTTTTGCGTTGCAAGTATAAAAAACGGGCGCTCTAGTTCATAGGTTTTACCAGAATAAGTAACCTCAAACTCTTGCATAGCCTCAAGTAAGGCTGCCTGTGTCTTAGGTGGGGTTCTGTTAATCTCATCTGCCAGTATAATATTTGCAAATATGGGTCCTTTCTTAAACTCAAAAGTTTTTTTACCAGTACTGTGATCTTCTTCTAGAATCTCTGTACCTACAATATCTGACGGCATTAGGTCTGGTGTAAACTGTATGCGCTTAAAGTCAAGATCTATAGCCTGTGATAAGGTTCTTATCATAAGCGTTTTTGCTAGCCCTGGGACTCCTTCTAGCAAAGCGTGACCACCGGCTAAAAAGGTGATAAGCAACTGCTCTACTGTATCTTCTTGGCCTATGATAACCTTTGCTATTTCTTTTTTAAGATCACCTAGTTTTGAAGTAAGACTATTTACCTCTTGCTGTAGTGTGACTAACTCTTGTTTCATTCAATTTTCAATTTAAAATTGGTTATTTCTTGGCTTGCAAGACTGCATCATTAAAATGACTTTATGAGGTAAGGGCATACATCACAATATTTACCCCAAAACGGGTATTGTCTATTTTATACCAGCGCTTGTTTCTAAAATCATAATCCCACTCACAGCCGTAATCTTTATTGCTATACAGCACGCCTATTCTCCCATTTATCTCTATGGCCTTAAGGTAATCGTGCACGAGGTCATCTCCCCAGCCGTTAAGCTCTTGTGATGTGGTGGGTGGACCGTCTTCAAACTCAAAAAAGACATTGTAAATCTCGTGATCATTAGGAATTTTTTTGAGGCTATCTTGACCAAAAATCTCCTCCATCTGCCGTTCAAAAGACTTTGCAAATAGACCGTCTATATCGTGGTTACAATCATCTGCAAAGACAAAGCCTCCATTCTCCACATAACGTTTAAAATTTTCTTTTTCCTTCTTAGAAAACTGCACCAGTTTATGCCCAGAGATATAGCAAAAGGGCGATTTAAAAATATCATCACTAGCCAGTGTTATGATATTCTCCTTTGTATCTACATCTAGCGTGGTGTACTCTACCAGAGAGTTAAGCAAGTTAGACGGCATACGCTGGTCTACATCCCAATCTCCAGATTCGTATTGTAAGCGTGTGAAGAAAAATTTATTAGGCATTACCTTATGTAACTTATGTAAACTGTGATTGTTTGTATTACGCTTTCGCGAAAGCGTACTTAAAATAAAAACTGGCTACCGCATAAAGCCATAACCAGTTTCCTATCAACTATATTATATTATACCGCATCTGAAAGACTGGTAAAGGTAAAGTCTCTCACCTTCATATAAGGGATTAAACTACCGTCTACACGTACCTGCTTCCCGAGGGTCTCAAGATTATTAAGCATAATAATAGGACTCTCATTAAAGCGGAAATTCTTAACTGGGTATTTGATTTTTCCGTTTTCTATATAAAAAGTTCCGTCGCGAGTAAGACCCGTATATAATAAGGTTTGTGGATCTACAGAGCGTATGTACCATAGCCTTGTGACTAAGATTCCCTTTCTTGTACTCTTTATTAAATCATCTAGAGATGCGTCACCACCTCCCATTATAAAATTACTCGGGAAAGGAACTGGCTCAACACCTTTTTCTTTTGCCCAGTATCTTCCATAAGCAAGATTCTTAACCGTACCATTTTCTATCCAGGTAGTTTTCTTCAGCGGTTGACCTTCTCCATTCCAAGTGGCTGCTGGCACCTCATCATTAAGCGGGTCTGACCATAGGTTTACACGCTCATCTACTATTTTTTCTCCCAGTTTTGTACCTCCGCCTTCTTTAGACATAAAACTACGTCCCTCATCTGCAGAGCGGGCGTTAAGTGATCTTCCTAAGCCTTGTAATAATCCAAGTCCTGCAGAGGGTTCTAGTATCACAGTATACTTACCAGGCTCAATTGCTTTTGCTTGTCGTGACATTACCGCTTTATCTATAGCGACTTGTGATGCCTCAGAAGCGTCAAACTTATTAATGTCATTATAATCTCTAGTCACCCATCCCGATCCCGTACCATCGTTAGTACGCATCGTTACTGTAAAACTCACATCTGTCGCTCTGTTATATGCAAATAGCCCATTTGAGTTCATCATTGCGCTAAAACCTTGACCGTCATCTAGAAATCCTGCCGCTGTTACATCCTTAGTTTTTGCAGGGGTGATACTACTATTTGCTACCTCTGCTCTATATTCTGGAGTAATGTTTGCCGTAGCCTCTACAAAGGTTTTTGACTCATCATATTGTTGTGGACCTAGTGGGTCCATATACTCTGGGTTTTCTGGAGAAAGTTTTGCTAGCTCCTCTGCTCGTTGTACCACTTTTTTGAGCGATGCATCATCTAGCTCATCTATAGTTGCGGTACCAGATCTTTTCCCAAAGCTTGCAGTAACAGCAAGACTCTGGTTAGATTGATATCCCGCTGTAGATACCGAGTTACGAGCATAACGTATATTACCTCCCTGGCTTCCACCTAGATTTACTACACAGGCATCTGCAGTAGAAAAGCTTAGTGCTTTTTCTAATATCTTTCTAGCCTCTTCTTTTGAAAATATTGCCATTATTTATTCTTTTAAAAGTTAGACTTATACCGTACGCCCGGTATTAATTACATTAATATCATTAAATCTTGAAGTTGAGCTCCCGTGAGATACTGCACTTACTTGTGATGGTTGCCCTTTCCCGTCAAAGAAAGAACCAAAGAGACGATAGTCATCCTTATCACAAATCTTAGCACAAGAGTTCCAGAACTCTTGCGTGTTAGACTGGTAAGCAACATCATTAAGCATACCTGCTATCTTACCATCTTTAATCTCGTAGTACATCGTCCCTCCAAACTGGAAGTTATAACGCTGCTGGTCTATAGAGTAAGATCCTCTACCGGCTATGTAAATTCCTTTTTCTACATCTTTAATCATATCGTTTATAGAATATGGTTCTTTACCAGGCTCTAAAGAGATGTTAGGCATACGCTGGAACTGAACATCATTCCAACTCTGTGCATAACAGCAACCGTGAGACTCATTTTGATCTATCATTTTTACTTGATCACGTATTGCTTGATAGTTTACTAGTACACCGTTACGTATAATGTCCCACTTTTTAGTTTTTACACCTTCATCATCCCATCCTACGGCTCCTAGTGATCCTACTTGTGTTTTATCTGCCACAATATTTACAAGGTCGCTACCGTACTTGAAGTTTTTAGACTTCCATTTATCTATAGTGGCAAAGCTTGTACCTGCATAGTTTGCTTCATACCCTAGTACCCTGTCTAGTTCTGTAGGGTGACCTACAGACTCGTGTATTGTTAACCCTAAGTGGTTAGGCTCTAGTACAAGATCGTACTTACCAGCATCTACAGACTTTGCGGTAAGCATTTCTCTGGCTTGCTTTGCTGCAGTGGTAGCATCTTCTACCATATCATAGCTACCTCTATATAATTTAAGTCCTTCTGGACCTTCTAGTTTTTCTGAGGCTAGACCGTCTAAGTACTCATACCCCATTCCCATAGGTGCACTCATAGCTTGTCTAGTCTTAAACTTACCTCCACCTACGGCAGTTACACCAAATGTAGGCCAGATGCGGTGTACATCTTGATCTATGTACGAACCTTCTGTAGAGGCAAAATATTTTTGTTCATTTACCATAAACAAGGCAGAGTTTACAAAGTTTGCTCCGCTAGATTGTGCAGCAGCATTTGCAGTGAGCAGTAAATCTACTTTCTCTGAAACTGGCACTTCTTTAAAATCTTTTTTGATAGGGGTTTTCCAAGAGACTTCACCATATGATGCCTCTGGTGCAAGTACTACTGGCTCTGTTTGAAACTTTGAGTTTGCCTTTGCTATAGCAACTGCTTGCTCTGTTGCTTTTTTAATACCATCTGGTGTCACATCATTTGTAGATGCAAATCCCCAAGTACCATTTGCAATCACACGCACTCCTATCCCAAAAGACTCTGTGTTTACAACTCCTTGTACTTTATCTTCTCTAGTACGCACAAACTGGTTAAGATATCTACCTATACGAGCATCTGCATAAGAAGCTCCTAGGCTTTTTGCTGTATTAAGAGCAACATCTGCCATTTGTTTTTTCATTAGTATATCCATTCCTGGTTCTAAGAGTGCCTCTGTAGGGATGTTATTTCCCATTAATAGGGAAGGCATCATCACAGCACCAGCACCCATTCCGGCTAGTTGGACAAAGTTTCTTCTTTTCATAAGATTGTCTGTATTAGATTGCGTTTGTTAGATATTCTTAACAAATAATGTTAAAAGCACCATAATATCAGAATTAATACGAAATCTAGCTAAACTCGTTATGCTAATAAAAACTTAAAATTTTCTTAAACCTAAGACATACTCTCTCAGAGCGAGCTCTTTAAGACGTAAAGAGACCTTAAAGAATTATCATAAATCACAAACCGTAAGAGGTTTACATTTTACGGTTTTAAACCGTAGCGTGCGTTATAGAGCTTATGTTAATATGTAGTAACTTCTGTTCAATCTCCATAACATCTTCTACACCATCTAGCTCACATAAAAAGGCAATAACAGCACGCATACCATTATATAGTACCTCTTGCGATGTAGGATGTTGTGGACGTTTTGATTTTCGCGTAAGCGGTAACTCATACCCACACGCTCTTAAAAAAACAGCTTCTATCTCTAAGAGCTCGCTAGGGAGATACCCATAAAGCCTGCGGCCAAAACCTTCATTAACCCTTCCCACATAATTGAGTTGTAAAGAGCCGTGTGTGTCTGTAAAGTGCTTCCAGGCATCTACCGTGTCACATATAGTACCCACCGCGCAGGCTGTACAACACTCGGGATTGAGCTTCCCCGTGTACAACGCAGTGTACAATTTATCAAGTGCTTGTTCTAATCTAGGCGTCATTTTTTCTTTTAAAATTACGACATCTCACTTAAAAGTGGTGTTAAAAGATGCATTACGCTTTCGCGAAAGCGTACACCAAACTCTTAAAAGTAAAGCGGCTCATTGCCAAAAGGTCTGTTAAATCGAAAAAAGACCCTTCAATAATGATAGGTTTTACCCCTATAAAATAGAAATATCAAAAAACCAAAAGGTTAACTCTACGTAAAATCTGTCTTTAAATTACTGTAAAATCAGTAACAATAAATACACATCAATTTAATATAAAAGCTACGCTTAATTAACCTGTAAAAAGAGATACAATTCTAATTTAGACCCTCATACAAACACACAAATTAACCACTCAAAAAAAAATTATTTTACAATGAAAACTTTCAAATCAGTTTTTTTAAGTCTGCTTTTTGTAGCAGCAACAGCAGCTTTCACAAGTTGTGAAGATGGCGTAGATGGAATGAATGGAGTAGACGGAATAGATGGTGTAGACGGACAAGACGGGGCAGATGGCCAAGACGGTGCAGATGGTGAAGACGGTGAAGATTTTGAACCAGGAGACACTATGTTTTCAGACAAGTCTGCCACACCACCACTTGTAGCGATGAGCTCACAGTTTAACTACGTAGAGGCATACTCACTGGTATCTACTCCAGATGTGATAGGTGGAGATTTTCAACTTGCGGGCTCTGCAGATGGTGCAGGTTTTTTACAAGATGGAGAAGACTACATTTTTGTAACAAACTGTGAAGACAGTTATGCTGTAGCTCGTATACGTTTTGACCAGAACTTAATGCCTATTTCTGGTGATTATTTACTAGACTCTGGAGTTGCAGACTTTGCACGCCAGTGTAGTGCTACAATGTGGGAGGCAGCTATACACGGTGGCACAGAAGATATTTTCTTAAGTGCTTCAGAGAGCATACACTATGATGTAAAAGCAATAGACCCTAGAACATCTACTCCTACACCTCAGGCAGATTTTGGTCTTGACGCACTAGGAGAATTCTCTTGGGAAAACGCAACTCCATTACCACAAAACGCTTATCCAGGTGCTACTGTTATAGTAGGTGGTGATGATGACTCTAGCAACTCTGAAGGTCAAGTAGCTATGTACTACTCTACTGCTGGAGATGCAGATTTTACAGGTGGTTCTATTTACGTACTACGCCTTAAGCAAGTAGGTGACGGTGCTGGTAACGTTATAGATGTTGCTCCTAACACGGCTTACAACGAATCTTCACTAGACTTCCAGACAGAATATGACGTAGAGTTTGTTGAGATACCTAACGGTGCTGCGCTTACTAAAAACGAAATGGAAAGCGCTTGTAACGACGTATTTGCTTCTCAGTTTATGAGAGTAGAAGATGTAGATTACCAAAAAGGATCTGACGCAAATGGTAGAAACGTATACTTTGCAGTTACAGGTCGTGGTCCAGGTCAAGGTACTTACAATGACTGGGGAACGGTATACAAGTTAGTTCTAGATGAAACAAACCCACTAGAAGGTAAACTTACTCAAATCATAAGTGGTAATACAGATACAAATAATCAAGATGGTAACCTGGCAGCATTACAAAGTCCAGACAATATCACTGTAACAGAGAACTTTGTATATGTACAAGAAGATCCTAACTCTTTTTCTAGAGGGCACGCAGCATACATCTACCAGTCTGACTTAAATGGTGTAAACATACAGCAAGTACTTGAGCTTGTAGTACGTCAAGACCTTGCAGATGATAGCAGCACAGGTTTTAGTGGTGAGTTTGGGGCACTTATAGACATATCTGATAAAGTAGGAGTGCCTAACACTTTTATATTAAACATACAGCCGCACTACTGGAGAAACAGTGACTTTGCTGGACTTGATGGACACATCAACTCTACATATGAAGATAACCAAGCATCTCAAGTAGTATTACTTAAAGGTTTACCTAGATAATATCCTCCCGGATTAGCCATTCGGAAATACTAAAAGCGCAATCCCTCTAAGGTGATTGCGCTTTAATTATAATTACATTGTTATGAATTACTTACGTTTATTAGTTTGCCTACTAGCGATACCCTTAACCCTTTCTTGCAAGCAAGAGCAAAACACTTCATATAAAAAAAATATAGCTCCAGACTGGGAAGCGGCAAGAGCTATTTACTTACAAGAGCTCAACAATGCGCTTGCGGGTCTTGACACTCTTAATGAGATTACAGCATCGCATCCAGATGCCAAAAAGATTTTTAACAACGCTAGACTTGCCTTTAAAAAAGCCGAACCCTACGCCTCTTACCTCAACCCAGAAGTAGGTCATCGTGCAAATGGACCTGCCTTACCTATTTATAAAGAGGACAATGATCGCACAATGAATCCTGTAGGTTTGCAAAAGATAGAAGAATCTATCTATGAAGGAGGAACACCTACACCACAATACAAAAAAGAACTAAAAATCACTACAGGCCTACTCGCTACTCTAAAAAAGAATATAGAAAAACGAGAACTCACGCCACAACGCTATTTTATAGCAACTCACCAGCAGTTACTGCGCATATTGAGTTTTTCTATCTCTGGTTTTGACACACCTGTAAGCCAGCTAGGTATTACAGAAGGGGCTGCATCACTGCAAAACCTTGTAGACACTTATCAAGTAAGTATACAACCCATCATAAAAGAAAAGAATGCTACACTAGACCAAACATTTATAAATCAGGTTGGGAAAGCAATCGCCTTTATGAATGCTACTACAGATTATAATAGCTTTGACCGTTATACCTTTGTGAGCACTCACCTCTCTCCTATTACAAAAACGTGGGTAGCTATAAGAAAAGCTAGTGACCTATGGACACCTACAGATAATACCCCATTTAACTTTGACGCACCTACCTTTTTTGAAAACAATAGTTTTAATACGGCCTTTTTTACACCTAACGTAAACAAGAATCCTACAGAGGCTCAAATCGCTTTAGGCAAAAAATTATTTTTTGATGACAAGCTCTCTGCAAACGGAACAATGGCTTGTGCTACGTGCCACATACCAGAAAAAGCATACACAGATGGTATGGTCGTAAATCTATCAAATGCCGGCAAAAACTTACAGCGCAACACGCCTACACTTATAAATACCGTCTTCCAGCAAAACTTCTTTGCAGACGGTCGCTCACCTACATTAATAGATCAAGTATCATCTGTTTTTACAAACAAAGATGAGTTTAACTCAAACGTGCACGAGTTTTCAAAAGAGGTGCTTGAAGACAGTACCTACATAACGCTTTTTAATGATGCTTATGGAGGTATTTCAAAAAGAAATATTGATGTGATAAGAGCCATCTCGTCATACGTGAGTACACTCAATAGTTTTGACTCAAAATTTGATAAAAATATGCGTGGCGATGAGCGTTCATTTACATCAAGTGAGCAACGAGGTATGAATCTTTTTATGGGTAAAGCACTTTGTGCAACTTGTCACTTTATGCCACTTACTAATGGTACAGTACCCCCATTTTATGCAGAGACCGAGCGCGAAGTAATAGGCGTACCAGAAACCGCACAAAATAAAATGCTAGATGATGACCTAGGTTACTACTGGCGTTTTGAAGAAGAGCTTCACAAGGGAATGTTTAAAACACCTACTGTACGTAACGCTGCAGTAACTGGACCCTATATGCATAACGGTGTATATAGCACACTAGAAGAGGTTATGGACTTTTATAATAAAGGTGGCGGTGGTGGCCTAGGGTTTGACCTTAAGCATCAAACGCTTCCCTTTGATAATCTTAATCTATCAGAGCAAGAACTTCAGGATCTGGTGGCTTTTATAGGGACTCTCACTGCTACTAATGTTGATGAAGTGTATTAGATTGATATAGATTCCGCTTTCGCGAAAGCGTAAAAAAACCCCCATCCTACTAAGATGGGGTTTATACTTTTTACGAGTATGTGTTACTCTACTTTCTTGCCACTAGCCTTCCAACTTGTGAGACCACCTTTAAGATCATAAATGGTAGTAAAACCAGCCTCTTCTAGCTGTTTTGCACACCTGGCACTACGACCACCCTTTGCACAGTATACATATACGGGCGCATCTTTATCTAGAGTCTCTAGCTGTGACTGCCAGTTTGCGTTGTTCATCTCAAAATGCTTTGCACCCTTAATATGGCCGCTCTCCCACTCGCGGTCGGTACGTACATCTACCAGTTGGATCTCTTGAGCACTCATCGCAGTCTCAAGCTCGTCTGATGAAATGCGATTGATAACTACCTTTTGCTCCTGCACCTCACTAACTGAAGATTCTGGTGGCGCTTGCTGTGAGGTCGCTTGGTCACAAGATAAAGCCATCATCATAATTGCAATAACACTGCAAATGTGAGTTACTTTCTTTCTCATACTCTAGTTCTTTTCGCTCCAGGCCATATAGCCTCCTAGCAAGTTATATGTAGTCTCAAAACCTAGCTGTCCCATAAGGGCACACGCTTGAGCACTACGTGCTCCAGAGCGACAATAAACGTAGTAGTTTTTATCTTTATCTAGTTTTTCTACATCATCTATAAAGCCTTGGCCTTGGTATATATCTATCACCTTTGCTCCTTCTATGATACCATTTTCTGTTTCTTCTTCGGTACGCACGTCTAGTATTACGGCGTCTTTATCTTGAGCGATTTTTTCTTCCCATTCTGGGATTGTAAGATCTTTCATAATTCGTCTTTATTATAAGTACGGTAGTGTACCCTTGTTATATTTCAAATTTACTTTATTAAACTGAATATGGCTTGAGGCATATTACATATTTTAAAT
>JAHDEV010000189.1 GCA_020628615.1 Dokdonia sp. | reverse complement strand
AGGTTCCATTTATCATAAGCTTTCCAGTCATCTATAAGGTGCTCTATAACCACGGGTTTCTGCGGCTTTACGTAATCACGTAAAAATTCCTTTTTGGTTATAGTATGTACTCTTGTGATTTCTTGTAACTGCATATAAGATGACCTTAAATTATGTAAAGCTATAGTACCACAAAACACTAACTCCCAGAAGGGAGTTAGTGTTTTGTGATATACTCTCGCGTATATCTACGATATTACTTCAAATATGGTTCTGCCTACTTAAGCGCTTTTCCGGCAAGTTTTGCCTCTTCGTTGCGCTCTATTTTGTGTCCTGGGCGTGACCATTTTGGTTTTTCTCCAAGTGATTCAAACTTAGAATCTACTGCTTCTACAGATTCTGGTTGTGCTTTTTTAACAAAAGGCTTTTGAGGAGTAAGACCTAATAGATCAAACATTTTCATATCCTCATTTACATCTGGATTAGGTGTAGTAAGTAGTTTATCACCAGCAAAGATGGAGTTTGCTCCTGCAAAGAAGCACATAGCCTGTCCTTCTCTACTCATCTCTGTTCTTCCTGCAGATAGTCTCACCTGCGTTTGTGGTAATACTATTCTTGTAGTTGCAACCATACGTATCATCTCCCAGATAGATATAGGATCTATATCTTCCATAGGTGTACCTGGTACTGCCACTAGTGCATTAATAGGTGTAGACTCTGGCTGTGGGTCAAGCTTTGCAAGTGCTGCAAGCATTCCTGCTCTATCTTCTACAGCTTCTCCCATACCTATGATTCCTCCAGAACATACGGTCACATTAGTCTTACGCACGTTAGAAATCGTATCTAGACGATCTTCAAAAGCTCTCGTAGAAATGACATCTTTATAATAATCTTCTGAGGTGTCAAGGTTGTGATTGTATGCATATAATCCAGCCTCTGCTAGACGCTCTGCTTGATTTTCTGTCACCATACCTAGGGTACAGCACACTTCCATATCTAGCTTGTTTATGGTACGTACCATCTCTAGTACGTTATCAAATTCTGGTCCGTCTTTTACATTACGCCAGGCTGCTCCCATACATACGCGTGAGCTTCCAGACGCCTTTGCACGTAATGCCTGTGCTTTTACTTGTTGTACAGACATAAGGTCATTACCTTCTATATCTGTATGGTATCTTGCCGCTTGCGGGCAGTACCCACAGTCTTCTGGACATCCACCAGTTTTTATAGATAAAAGGGTAGAAACTTGTACCGTATTTGGATCGTGATGCTCGCGATGGGTAGTTGCCGCTTCATATAAAAGCGTCATCATAGGTTTATTATAAATAGCGAGTATTTCCTCTTTGGTCCAGTTGTGTCTTATTTCTGTCATAACGTAAAAATATGAAATAGTCTTAAGCAAGTAAATGGCTATTACTAAGTTTTTAAAAAAATGTAGCCAGTACTGGTATAATTTTATGTGTTAAAAGTTCTTTTGGTACGCTTTCGCGAAAGCGTAATACCACCCTAAGCTTTCTCTACGATAATACTCACGGCATTACCTCCAAAACCTACAGCGTTTACAAGAATCTTGTTAAGAGCTTGATCTTTTGTTTTATCCTTGAGGTATGGAACACCTATAAAACGTTGCTCTTGCAACATATTTATAGCGAGCTCTAAACTTAACAGACCACTTGCGCCAAAGGTGTGGCCTATTTTCCACTTGTTTGTAGTAAGCATAGGTAGCTCTTCACCAAAAACGGCTTTTACAGCGCCCATCTCAGAGGTATCGCCCTTAAGTGTACCTGGTGCGTGCATTACAATAGCATCTATCTCAGAAAGGTCTGTTTTGCCCAGTGCCATTTTCATAGATTTCTGGAAGCAAAGACCCTCGTCAGATATAGATACTGCGTGGTCTAGCATCTCTGTAGCATATCCTACTGCAGTTACATATGCAAGTGCGTTTTTCTTTTTTCCTAACTCAAGACAAGCCACTGCTGCAGCTTCTCCTAGCACCATTGTGTTTTTCTTTTTAAAGAGGTTAAGTGCCATATTAGGATATGCACTCGTACCCTCTTCTGTAGGTGTGAGTTTCATTGCTCTTATTTGTGCAATGGTAAACGGTGTAAGTGCCGCCTCAGAACCTCCTACTAAGAATTTTTTTGCCATTCCAGATTGTAACCAAGCCACGCCATTTAATAAAGCGTGCAAAGCAGTACTACACGTTATAGAGTGAGATATGTCTGGTCCAGTAGATTTTAAATCGTTTGCTAGCCAAGATGAAATATTACCTAGCGTAGTAGATGGTGATGCCTGTGTAGGAACGATGTTTCGTTCTTTATATGTTTCAAAAAACTTTTCAAAAAGTTGTGTTGCACCTCTTGAAGAACCTACGTTTATACCAAAATCTCCATCTTTCCACCCTGCTTGCGCTACAGCAATTCTACCTGCATAAAGAGCATATAGTACAGATGGATCAATTCTTAAATAGTTTTTATCTTCTCGACGTATAGCCTGGATAGCTTTTTGGCCCTCTGGTGTTAACCTTGCAGTAAATGCTTCTAGCTCTTCTTCCCAAGCAATTTTTGTAGTTGTTTCTTGGTATGCGTTCCACTGCTCTTCAGCATTTGAACCTAATGGAGAGATAGAACCTAGACCGGTTATAGCTATAGGAGTTTTCAAAGTATAAGTTTGTTTAAAAATTGAATTTACAAAAGTACAATTTCGCGAAAGCGTACCCCATCTATTTTTGAGTTTTCTTAAAAAGAAGTGTAACTTTTACCTCATAACTGTTACCTATCTAAAAATCAATCACAATGGATAATCAAAATGAACTTATAGAGAAGCCTAGCTGGTGGAAACGCAACTGGAAATGGGCTGTACCCGTAGGAGGATGCCTCTCTATAGTCGTAATAGGAGTCATATTAATAGTAGGTGGCGTCTTTGCTTTTGCAAATAAAATCAAAACAGCTTCTGGAAGTGATGAGGCGCTGGCTCAAGTACAATCTAACCAAGAAGTGATTGCTGTACTAGGAGAACCTATAGAAAGTGACGGTTTTGGGAGTTTTAATATCTCTTTTAATAATGGAGAAAAAAGAACTAATGCGACAACTCCCATAAAAGGCCCTAACGGAACTGGCGTCATACATATCATCACTAGTGGTGAGGATGATGAGAAAGTGTATGAGGTTTATAATGTCACTATAGATGACAGTGACCAAGTGATTGACCTATCGCCACTACTGCTAGAAGACAACTAGAAATGATCTAGCGCTTCTTGTATTGCGC
>JAHDEV010000188.1 GCA_020628615.1 Dokdonia sp. | reverse complement strand
CTAAGTCCTTTAGACAGTTTCTTTTCTTTGATGCTCACGCGGTATGCATTTTCTTGTACAAACTTAAGCACACGGCCAAAGGTAGGACTCTGGTAAAAAGAGCTCTGCTGGTCTGCAATAAAGAAGCCTGTGAGTTTGCCGTTTTTCATTACTACTTTCTCTAGGCCTATCTTAGTTGCTACCCACTTAATGCGCACAGAGTCCAGCAAGTCTTCGGCCTCATCTGGTAAGGGTCCAAAACGATCTACAAGTTTTGCCTCAAAGGCATCTAGTTGTTCTTCGGTTTTTACATTATTCAGCTCAGTGTATAGACTAAGGCGCTCTGTAATGCTATTTACATAATCATCTGGGAAGAGAAGACTAAAGTCGGTATCAAGTACGGTGTCTTTTACGTATTCTCTTTCTTCTTTCGCGAAAGCGGGATCATCTTTATAAAGCTCTGCAAACTCATCTTCTTTGAGTTCATCTATGGCCTCGTTGAGGATTTTTTGATAGGTATCAAAACCTATTTCATTTATAAAGCCGCTTTGTTCTCCTCCTAGTAAATCTCCTGCGCCACGTATCTCAAGATCTTTCATCGCGATATTAAAACCGCTTCCTAGTACAGAAAACTGCTCTAGCGCCTGGATACGTTTTCTAGCATCCTCGGTCATTACAGAGTATGGCGGTGTGATAAAATAACAGAAGGCCTTTTTATTACTTCGTCCCACACGACCACGCATCTGGTGTAGGTCTGAGAGTCCAAAGTTATTTGCATTGTTTATAAAAATGGTATTTGCATTAGGTACATCAAGACCACTCTCTATAATGGTGGTTGAGACCAGTACATCAAACTCCCCATTCATAAACGAGAGCATTTTTGCCTCTAGGGCTTTACCTTCCATCTGGCCGTGACCTACGCCTACTTTTGCATCTGGCACAAGGCGCTGTATGAGGCCAGCGACTTCCTTTATATTCTCTATACGATTATGAATAAAAAATACCTGGCCACCACGTTGTATCTCATACGAGACTGCATCGCGTATCACCTCTTCTGAGAAGCGCACAACATTACTTTCTATAGGGTAACGGTTAGGTGGTGGCGTGGTGATGGTACTAAGATCACGAGCCGCCATAAGTGAGAATTGTAAGGTACGAGGTATAGGTGTTGCTGTAAGTGTGAGCGTGTCTACGGTCTCTGAGATAGTCTTGAGTTTATCTTTTACGGCTACACCAAACTTCTGCTCTTCATCAATTACTAGGAGACCTAGGTCTTTAAAAATGACATTTTTACTTGTGAGCTGGTGCGTGCCTATCACAATATCTACCGCGCCACTCTCGAGGCCGGCGAGCACTTCTCTTTTTTCTTTGGCAGTACGGAAACGGTTAAGATACTCTACCGTCACTGGGAAACCTTTAAGGCGTTCTTTAAACGTACGCGCGTGTTGATAGGCAAGTATTGTGGTAGGAACCAGTACTGCTACCTGCTTACCGTTATCTACCGCCTTAAACGCGGCACGTATGGCAACTTCTGTTTTACCAAAACCTACATCACCACACACTAGTCTATCCATAGGGCGATCGCTCTCCATATCGCGTTTTACATCTTCTGTAACGCTGCTTTGATCTGGAGTGTCTTCATATATAAAACTCGCTTCTAGCTCGTGCTGCATATGGGTGTCTGGCCCAAAGGCATATCCCTTTTGCAAGCGGCGTTTTGCATAGAGTTTTATAAGGTTAAAGGCTATGTGTTTTACCTTAGATTTTGTTTTGGCTTTA
Source organism: Dokdonia sp. (assembly GCA_020628615.1). Classification (GTDB taxonomy): domain Bacteria; phylum Bacteroidota; class Bacteroidia; order Flavobacteriales; family Flavobacteriaceae; genus Dokdonia. The sequence continues at coordinate 1,572 of JAHDEV010000188.1, read as the reverse complement.
AGCTTTTTCCAGGCTTGGCTTCCTAGTTTATATACTTGTGGCGGCTTACCATCCTTACCGTTGTACTTGGTGATTTTATGTAATGAGTGTATACTCAGGTATAAGATGTCACGCTCACCATAAATAAGCTTGATGGCTTCTTGCATTTTACCCTCAACGTCTATCTTTTTGAGTCCGCCAAATTTTCCTATACCGTGATCTATGTGCGTGACATAATCACCTACACTTAGGTTAGTAAGCTCCTTGAGCGTGATGGCTTGCTTTTTTGCATAGCCATTTTTGATATTAAACTTATGGTAGCGTTCAAAGATCTGGTGATCTGTATACACCACCATTTTTGTGTCATTATCTACAAAACCTTGATAAAGTGATAGCACAATGGTCTCATAGGACGATACAATAGCATCTGCATCATCAAAAATGTCTTGAAAACGCTTTGCTTGCTGCTCACTACTACAGGTGATTATATTCTTATAACCACGAGCGTGGTTATCATTTAAGTTTTCTATAAGGAGGTTAAACTGCTTATTAAAAGATGGCTGTGGCGCCACATCAAAGGTAATGCTATGTTCTATCTCACCTACCTCTGCACTACTGCCTAAATCTATAGTGGTAAAAGAGTCAAGTTGCTCTTTTAGATTTTTACCGTGACAAAAAAGCTCTTCTGGTGAGTTGCGTTTTACCTCTTGTGAGAGGTTTTCAAAAGCTTCTTCGGCTTTAGAAAAGTTTTGATCTGTACGGTCATATAGCAACGACCTGTTTTTAATAAAAACGACTGTCTTTGCAGAGATATATTTTAAGAAACTAGCTCTTGTTTCTTCTAATGCCTTGTTCTCCACATTAGGCATTATTGATATTTTCTTTACTTGGTCTAACGACAGCTGACTCTCAACATCAAAGGTTCTAATACTATCTACCTCATCGCCAAAAAACTCTATACGGTACGGCCTGTCGTGCGAAAATGAAAATACATCTACAATACCTCCACGCACCGAAAACTCACCCGGCTCTGTTACAAAATCTACTCTTTTAAAACGATACTCAAAGAGCATCTCATTTATAAAATCTAGCGATAACTTATCGTTTACAGTCACCTTGAGCGTTTGTCTATCTAGCTCCTTACGTGTCACTACTTTTTCAAATAACGCATCTGGATACGTCACGATAAGAGCTGGCTTTTTACGTGAGTTTACACGATTAAGCACCTCTGCACGCAACAAGATATTTGCATTATCTGTCTCCTCAATCTGGTAAGGACGCCTGTAACTGCCAGGGTAAAAAAGTACGTTTTCTTCCTTGCGCAAGGCTTCAAGATCATTGAGATAGTAAGCCGCTTCTTCCTTATCATTAAGAATTAACAATACGGGGCGCTCTTGGCCTTCAAAAAGCTGACTTACAGCAAAAGATAATGACGATCCCGTGAGACCTTTTGCTTGTATACGTTGAGAATGGGCAATAGCTTCCCCTAGTTTCTGCAGTGGCAGAGACTGTGCAAAGTGCTGTGAGAGTTCTGATTTACTCAAGAAATAAGATTTTTTACAAAGATAGTCTTGAGTACGCTTTCGCGAAAGC
>JAHDEV010000187.1 GCA_020628615.1 Dokdonia sp. | reverse complement strand
ATGTGTATGATTTAAATTACGCTTCCGCGAAAATTGCCAAAGAAGTCGCTCAATCTATCACCGCAAAAGAACCTCACAAACCACGATTTGTAGCAGGAAGTATAGGTCCTACAAACAAGACAGCGAGTATGTCGCCAGATGTAAATGACCCGGGGTATCGTGCCGTGAGTTTTGAAGAACTTAGAGTTGCTTATAAGCAGCAAGTAGAAGCCTTGCTAGACGGTGGTGTGGATTTACTGCTGGTAGAAACTGTGTTTGACACGCTCAATGCAAAGGCTGCGCTTTTTGCTATAGATCAGGTAAAAGAGGAGCGAGGGGTAGACACGCCAGTAATGATTTCTGGCACCATAACAGACGCTTCTGGTAGAACGCTTTCTGGGCAAACGGCAGAGGCATTTTTAATTTCAGTATCTCATATTCCGCTGTTGTCTGTTGGTTTTAACTGTGCGCTAGGCGCTAGTCAGCTGCAACCACATCTAGAAGCTATAGCAAGTAAAACAGAGGTGGGTATTTCTGCACATCCTAATGCGGGATTGCCTAATGCCTTTGGGGAATATGATGAAACACCAGAGCAAATGGCAACACAGATTAAAAAATACATCGATAAAAACCTTGTGAATATTGTGGGTGGCTGCTGTGGCACCACACCTGCACACATTAAAGCCATTGCTCAACTAGTAGAGAATGTAACCCCTAGAAAATGTAAGCTATAATGAATGTGACTCCTAGATATATGCGACTTTCTGGCCTTGAGCCTCTAGTGATTACTCCAGAAAGTAATTTTATAAATGTAGGAGAACGTACTAATGTTGCGGGGTCAAGAAAGTTTTTGAGACTCATTAAAGAACGACAATTTGAAGAAGCACTATCTGTTGCTAGAGATCAAGTAGAAAACGGCGCACAGATCATCGATATTAATATGGATGACGGTCTCATAGATGGCAAGGAGGCAATGGTTACCTTTTTAAATCTTGTGATTGCAGAGCCAGATATCGCGAGAGTGCCCATTATGATAGATAGTTCAAAATGGGAGATTATAGAAGCTGGCTTGCAGGTAGTACAAGGTAAATGTGTTGTAAACTCTATTTCTTTAAAAGAAGGAGCAGCCATTTTTATACAGCAAGCAAAGGCTATCAAACGTTATGGTGCCGCTGTGATTGTAATGGCTTTTGACGAAGTAGGCCAGGCAGATACCTATGAGCGTCGCATTGAGATTGCAAAGCGCAGCTATGAGATTTTAGTTAATGAAGTAAACTTCCCGCCAGAAGATATCATTTTTGATCTTAATATTTTTCCTGTGGCGACGGGTATGGATGAACATAAACGCAATGCATTAGACTTTATAGAAGCGACAAAGTGGGTGCGCAATCATCTCCCACATTGCTCGGTAAGTGGTGGTGTGAGTAATGTGTCTTTTAGCTTTAGGGGTAATAACGCCGTGCGCGAGGCGATGCACTCGGTGTTTTTATACCACGCTATCAAAGCAGGGATGAATATGGGTATTGTAAACCCTGCGTTGCTGGAGGTATATGATGATATTCCAGTAGATTTACTAGAGCGTGTAGAAGATGTAATACTCAATAGAAGAGATGATGCGACAGAGCGCCTACTCACATTTGCAGAGACCGTAGGTCAAAAAGTATCTACAGAAAAAGAAACCGAAGCTTGGAGAACAGAAGATATCCAAAGCCGCATCACCAGAGCACTTGTTAAAGGGATAGATGCCTATATTCTACAAGATGTAGAAGAGGCCAGACAAGCTGTAGATGCTCCTATCAAAGTAATAGAAGGCCACTTGATGACGGGTATGAATGTGGTGGGTGACCTTTTTGGGAGTGGGAAGATGTTTTTACCTCAAGTAGTAAAATCTGCTAGAGTGATGAAAAAAGCCGTTGCTTATTTATTGCCCTACATAGAAGAAGAGAAGCTGAGAAACGGTACCCAAGCCGCGAGTCAGAGTGCGGGTAAAATTGTAATGGCAACCGTAAAAGGAGATGTGCACGACATAGGTAAAAACATCGTGAGCGTTGTGCTAGCGTGCAATAATTATGAGATTATAGACCTAGGTGTGATGGTGCCACCAGAAAAAATCATAGCCACCGCTCTTGCCGAAAATGCAGACATCATAGGTCTAAGTGGTTTAATTACACCTAGCCTTGATGAGATGGTTTATCTAGCCAAAGAGCTAGCAAGACAAGATATCAAAATCCCAGTTTTGATAGGTGGTGCGACCACAAGCAAGGCACACACCGCTGTAAAAATTGACACGCATTATGAGAGTGCCGTTGTGCACGTAAACGATGCCAGCAGGGCGGTGACTATTGTGGGCGATTTATTACAGAAAGATACAAGTGTTCTTTTTAAAAATAAACTGAAAGAGGAATATGCCCGCTTTCGCGAAAATTTTAACTCAAGACAACGCATCAAAGAATATCTCACTATTGAGCAGGCAAGAGCAAACAAATTAAAAATAGATTTTAAAGCTGAAGATATTATCGCTCCAAAAGAACTAGGTGTACAAGTGATTGAACATTTAGATCTCAACGCTCTGGTGCCATATATAGATTGGAGTCCGTTTTTTAGAAGTTGGGATTTGCACGGTAAGTACCCAGAGATTTTGACAGATGAGATTGTGGGAACGCAAGCCAGCGAACTATTTGCCGATGCACAACAAATGCTCAAACAAATCATTGCCGAAAAATGGCTCACTGCCAAAGCGACTTTTGGACTTTTTAAAGCAAAGGCAAATGACCAAGATGATATAATTGTAAGTCAAGAGCAGGGTGAAGATACGGTGATATTTAGAACGCTCAGGCAACAATCAAAAAAGGCAGCAGGAAAGTCTAATATCGCACTATCAGATTTTATTGCTCCGCTCGATAGTGGTTTGCAAGATTATATGGGCGCTTTTTGTGTTACGGCAGGATTTGGAACAGCAAGAAAGGCAAAAGAGTTTGAAGATGCCCTAGATGACTACAGCGCTATAATGATTAAAGCACTTGCAGATAGACTTGCAGAAGCCTTTGCCGAATATCTTCACAAGGAAGTGCGCACAAAACACTGGGGATATGCTACTAGAGAGACGCTGGATAATTCAGATTTAATTAAAGAAAAATACCAAGGTATCCGCCCAGCGCCTGGTTATCCCGCTTGTCCAGATCATTTGGAGAAAGAAACCATCTGGAAGTTGCTTGACGTGGAAGAGTCAATAGGTGTTTCACTTACCGAAAGTTTGGCGATGTGGCCCGCGGCGAGTGTGAGCGGGTATTATTTTGGGCACCCAGAGGCAAGGTATTTCGGGTTAGGAAAAATAAAAGAAGATCAAGTAAAGGACTATGCGAGCCGCAAAAATA
>JAHDEV010000186.1 GCA_020628615.1 Dokdonia sp. | reverse complement strand
TCCAGATGGTATTAGCCAGTTTAATTTACTTGAGGCGCTAGATGTTATTTTTGTACAAGATGTGTCTGATACTTCAGGTTTAAATCTTCGATTTTTTGAATCTGAACTTGACGCTCAGCTTTCTCAAAATCAAATAGTAAATGCTACTAGTTACTCAAATTTATATAGTGGTCAAGTAATATACGCGAGTGTGGCACTGACTCTAGATTGTACCAGAATTACAGAAGTGACACTTAGTGTTGATGCTGGTGAGCCGCTTGAGGATTTAGAGGTTTCAGTGTGCGTATCTTCTCAAGGAGAAAATTCGGCTGTTGTAGAAGTGTCAAATATTATTGATGTATTAGCACTGACATATCCTGACACTCTCATCAGACTATATGAAACTCCAGAGTTTGCAGGCTTACAAACGAATGAAAAGGAGGGTTCGATATTGTTTGATTATACTAACCCTAACAACTTATATTATAGACTAGGAGAGCCAGATGAGTGTATAGGTGTAGGTGAGGTTATAATAACATTAAGTGAGCCTCTAGACTTAGAAAATCAAGAACTCGTTATTTGTTTTACAGAAGAGGGCACCGTCTTAGAAGGTCCAGAAGGCTTTATGGAGTATGAGTGGAGTACTGGAGAAACTACAAAAGACTTGCTCATAACAGAAGCAGGAGTATATACACTAGATGTCACTTTATTTGCAGGTTGTAGTGGTTCACTATATTATGAAGTTGTAGCAGGCCTAGAACTACAAGTAGAGGTAGAAGTAGAGGATTTTTTACAGAGTAACAAGATTATTGTAGATGCGTACCTTGCAGAAGGGACTATTTATTACAGTATAGATGGAGGAGCCACTTTTGGTACATCAAATGTATTTACAGATTTGCCTCCCGGTATCTATAATATAGCTGTGAGAGACGAAGTGGGTTGCAATTATATTACAAGAGAGGTAGAAGTAAGGGGTGCACCTAAGTTCTTTACACCTAACAGCGACGGTTACAATGACACTTGGCACGTTATAAATGCTCAAAATTTTCCAGGATTAACCGTAGAGGTATTTGATAGATTTGGAAAACAAATGACCTCACTCACAAGTAACTCACCAGGATGGGATGGTACCCACAACGGTAAAAAACTAGCAACTAACACGTACTGGTATAAAATCACCTATGAAGAAAGAACTACATATGGGTTCTTTACTTTAATTACTAGAGGTGATTCATAATGTTTCCTTTATGTGATATCGCTGCTTTTCTCTCTTTGTACGTAAGATGAGTTCTCCTATAAAACCAGCTATAAATAGTTGTATACCTATAAGCATAGATACAAGAGAGATATAAAACTGTGGTCTTTGTGTAATGAGCCTCCCAGCTTTATTTAAGAATAGCTTATCAATACCTAGATAGGCTGCAAAGCCAAAACCTACTATAAACATCACCACGCCCAGTGCTCCAAAGAGGTGCATAGGTCGCTTACCAAAACTTCCTAAAAACCAAATAGTCACTAGATCAAGAAAACCGTTTATAAAACGTTCCATCCCAAACTTAGTCTCCCCATACTTGCGAGCTTGATGCTGTACAACCTTCTCACCTATGTTAGAAAAACCAGCATTTTTTGCCAGCACAGGGATGTATCTGTGCATCTCACCATACACATCTACCGTTTTTATAACTTCATTTTTATAAGCCTTTAGACCACAGTTAAAGTCGTGTAGTTTAAGACCACTTGTTTTGCGAGCGGCGGCGTTAAAGAGTTTTGAAGGTAAGTTTTTTGCAATTACAGAGTCGTAGCGCTTCTTTTTCCACCCAGAGACAAGATCATAATTTTGTTCTGTAATCATTTTGTATAGCTCAGGGATCTCTTCGGGATTGTCTTGAAGGTCTGCATCCATTGTGATAATTACATCACCTTCGGCAGCTTTAAAACCAGCGTGTAGCGCTTGGGATTTTCCAAAATTACGATTAAAACGTATGGCCTTTATGTTATTACGCTTTCGCGAAAGCGTACTTATCACCTCCCAAGAGCCATCTGTACTGCCATCATCAACAAATATGATTTCATAAGAAAAACCATTAGAATCCAGGGTTTCTGAAATCCAATGGTGTAATTCATTAAGTGATTCTTCCTCGTTAAGTAGAGGGATAACAACAGATATTTGCATATGTATTTTCTAAGCGTCTGCGTGTGGGTTCTCTTTCTTTAATATTAATCCACCTATAAGGGATATGATAAAACCAAAAAATAGAGACATCATTATAGCTACTGGTAACATAAAGCCAATCTTTGTGAAAGGCTCTTGAAAAGAAATAGATTGGTCTAATTGTGCATCACTCATATCTGGGTACATCTCGATTATTTGATCACGAGCGGCATCTAGTGCAAGTTCGGAATAATTAGGCTCTAGTACTTGAGTGAGCAAAAGAAGCCATATACCTCCTAGTAGTGCTGCTATAAGTGATACGCCAAGGCCAATTTTTATAGCTTGACCAAGCTTCATAAACCCGCCATTACCTTCTTTAAAAGCTTTTAGAGCCATTACTATTATAATGATTGTAATCACAAAGTTTAAAACCCCTAGTGACCAGTGTGGTGCAAGAAAATTATCTGTTGCATATAGTACAACATTGAAGAGTATAGATATTACACCAAGTACGACACCGAATTTAATCATTACATCTTTGATAGTAGTCGTGTTTGTAGTTTCAATTTTCATAATAGTATGATGGTTTGGTTATGGCTAGTTAGTACACAAAGATACAATATCGTTACATCGAGCCTATAAAAATCGTAACTTCGTATAATAGGTGAGAATTATTTTAAATAATAGTTGTAGTTTTTTAAAAATTATGTAAATTTGCACCTCGAAAAATCGAATATTAAAGCACTGAATTAAGATGAAAGCAGGAATACACCCAGAAAATTTTAGAGTAGTAGCATTTAAGGATATGTCTAACGATGAGGTGTTCTTAACTAAGTCTGCTGCAGATACAAAAGAAACAATTGAGATAGAAGGAACTGAGTATCCTTTAATCAAACTTGAAATCTCAAGAACGTCACACCCATTCTACACTGGTAAAGCTAAGTTAGTAGATACAGCTGGTCGTATTGACAAGTTCAAAAACAAATACGCTAAGTTTAAGAAGTAATTCTTATTCTTTAATTTATAAAAAAAGCCTCCTTATTCAAGGAGGTTTTTTTTGTGCAAAAAATTAACATATTCAGCACAATAATATTTTTCTATAGATAATAGTAAAAATAACGCAACCTATATGTAGATAGTAGTCTTATAGGTATAAACAAATATTTAATAATCATCAATTAAATTTTATCTATGAAACTATCACACATAATCCTCTCAATTTTTGCACTTCTAGTTTTTGCTAGTTGCGATAATGAAGATGTAGACGATTTAAGTCAAATCACAACAGCAGA